>JBNLAL010000152.1:0-4662 GCA_050302115.1 Gammaproteobacteria bacterium
ACAAAGATAAGTAACCCAAAGGTAAAGATACTGCCGATAGTCATAGCGATGCTCCCTGTATATTGTCTATTCGATAATTATTATGAGAACTTTGCACGAGTAGAGATTTTGTTCTCAGACGAGGCGAAAATGCGCGCAGAAGCGGAGTTTATAAATAATAAATGAGCATTCGAGCACATTTTCAACGAAGTATGAGGGCAAAATATCATTCGTGACTCTCATTTATTTTATAAAACGAATTGTATATGGATAACGATACTTCACACCATCATTGGCTTTTATTGAGGCTATGATGATGACAACTATCTGGTAAATAACGATAACACCAAGTAGTAAGAACCCTATAATTACAAACATCAGGATTATTGAAATAATGACCGCAATCAACATGGTCAGCTGAAAGTTGAGTGACTCTTTTCCCTGATCATCGACAAAAGGCATTTCGTCTTTTTTTATCAGCCAGATGATTAATGGGCCTAATACACTGCCAAACGGAATGATATAACCGGAAAAAGCGATGAGATGACACAGCATACCCCACATACGCTCATCCTTGTTCGGTGAATCAGCAACTATTTCCACTTCCTGAGTCATAAACCTGTCTCCTGAATGTGCTAAAAATGTTTCAGGTTATCGTTCTTATCAGAACTAACATTATCACTCTGCACAGGATTTGTCCCCGGTAATTACACTACTCTGTCGACGTTTCCGCCTCTTTCTCTTCTTCAGAATTACCATCGAAATCTTTATCTACCGTTATGGAAACGCCCGGTGCTGCCTTGTCTAACCAGCTATAGAGTCGCTTAATCAGGACATCTTCCATTTTATTGAAATAATGATCAGCCCCTTCGATTTCATACTGATCATAGGCATTATTATTCCCTTTCTTCGCAGCGAGTCTGCGATCTGGGGCCTGGTCAATAACTCGCCTGAAATCCCGACTTCCATAAATATCCAGGACAGGAATACTGGATTTCTCTATCAACTTGAGAATATCAATGGATGGTTTTACAAAAGCATAATCCTGCAAACCAATAGCTGCTAACGCTAAAATCTTTTGTTTAGGTTCTTTTTCCATGTAGGCCAGGGCACTTGCCGCACCAAAGCTATGACCTATGACAACGATATTCAAAAATTTACGCTTCCGCAAAAAATGGACTGCCGCCCTGATGCGTTCCACAGCCTCCTGTAATGTTGTCCCATAGTCTTCAATCTGGTTTTCAGGAGCAATTACGGGAAGCTGGATCGACAGGGTTGCCCAACCATGTTCCGGTAAGGCTTGTCTTATTGGCGCAATCGTTTGAGGCCAATCAGCATGACCGCCCATAGCATGCAGAATTATTGCTGCACCATGTGCTTTTTCACTGGTATGACGGTTATAAAGACCCAGAAACTTCTCACCATTAGCCTCAATCCACACTACTTCAGTTGCATCAGCTTCATTGGCCAACTTCTCACAGATCTGTTTCTCCCAGTTTTTATCTATCGTCCCTGCAAAAACTGACAAGGAAATACCAAGAAAAAGTATAAATATTGAGATGATGTGATAAATCCGTTTCATAATTACCTGACTTTATATTGCACCACTTAAGTTTCTGCAAATCATATGCCTACCAACGCCTATATAGTGGCTATAGCCCTGCTTATCGGTTAAAGTTGCGCTTTTTATCGATACTACTGAAAACAAACGGATTATTTATGAAACTTGAGCCCGTAATTGCACCTTCAATATTATCAGCTGACATGGCCCGCCTGGGCGAAGATACCGAAGCGGTTTTGGCTGCAGGTGCGGATTTTGTTCACGTCGACGTCATGGATAATCACTATGTACCCAATCTGACCTTTGGCCCGGTAGTAGTGAAGGCATTGCGAAATTACGGAATAACCGCTCCGTTGGATGTGCATTTAATGATTAAACCCGTTGATCGCATTATTCCCGAATTTGCCGAGGCCGGGGCATCTTATATTACCTTTCATCCGGAAGCATCCGAACATATCGATCGCAGCCTGCAATTGATTCGGGATAATGGTTGCAAATCCGGACTGGTATTTAATCCTGCGACACCACTGGATGTCCTGCAACATGTAATTGATAAGGTTGATATGATTTTACTCATGTCAGTGAACCCCGGTTTTGGTGGACAGTCTTTTATTCCTTCTGCTCTGGATAAACTCAGGGAAGCACGAAAACTGATCGATGCTGCCGAACGTGAAATACGTCTGGAGATTGATGGCGGAGTTAAAGTCGATAATATTCGTGAGATTGCGGCAGCAGGGGCAGACACGTTCGTTGCCGGTTCTGCCATTTTTGGTAGTCCGGACTACAAGGCCACAATTCAATCGATGCGGGAACAACTTACCCAGTCCAATAACTGATTTTTTGATTTTGTCTTATGCCTATTAAAACACCTGAACTGGTATTGCTTGATCTGGATGGCACCCTGGTCGACTCTATCCCAGATCTGGCTTTCGCGGTTAATAAAACCTTGCAGGAACTATCCATGCCGGAAAGAGCACTTGACGACATTCGCAGTTGGGTGGGCAACGGTATCGAAAGATTACTTCACCGTTCATTAACAAATGACATTAATGGTGATGCAAACGCCGAATTATTCGATATGGCATTCGAACTATTCACAACTATCTATGCGGATAATATCTGCAATTTGAGTGACTGTTATCCCGGTGTACGTGAAGGTCTGGAGCAACTTAAGGGACAAAATATAAAACTGGGTTGTGTCACCAACAAACGAGGCCAGTTCGTCGGACCAATTCTGGAAAAACTCGGTATTATGGATCATATGAGTGTTGTTGTTGCTGGTGATACCTTACCCAAAAAGAAGCCTGATCCTTTACCGCTCTTGCATGCAGCTTCGGTATTTAAAAAAGATCCCGAACAATCCCTTATGGTGGGCGACTCGGAAAGTGATGTTAAGGCAGCACGCGCTGCCGGTTTTCAGATTGTTTGTGTTAGCTATGGCTATAATCACGGTCGCGATATTCGTGAGACCCATCCTGATGCGGTAATTAATTCATTAACCGAATTACCCAGGCTCTTTCACTAAGTCATGCTAAACGAAATCGATTTCAAACGACTGGGGGAGCTAGGATACAACCGTATCCCGTTAATGCGTGAGGTTTTGGCGGATCTGGATACTCCGCTAAGTACTTATTTAAAGTTGTGCTCTGCACCTTACTCCTATTTGTTTGAATCGGTGCAAGGCGGTGAAAAGTGGGGGCGATATTCGATCATCGGCTTACCGGCAAAAAAAATCATTACGGTAAATGGTAATAAAATTACTATCAAACTGGATGGAAAGCTCGTTGAGGAATATGACGTTGACGATCCTCTGGCCGAAGTTGAGCGATTGCAGCAACATTATAAGGTACCCGAGCTTGAAGGTATGCCCCGTTTTAATGGTGGTCTTGTGGGTTATTTTGGTTATGAAACGATCCGCTATATAGAACCACGTTTAAACAAGAAAGATAAAGAAGACCCGATTGGCTCTCCTGATATATTGTTAATGGTGTCAGATGAAGTTGTTGTATTCGATAACCTGAGCGGCAAACTTTATATCATCGTGCATGCTGAACCAGAAAACGACAATGCATTTCAAAACGCACAACAACGTTTGAATAAACTGGTAGAAAAGCTCGCACATAATCAAATCGATAACGTGAACGGTAATGGGTCACGCACTGTTGATGAAAAAGATTTTATTTCCGGTTTTTCACAAACCAATTACGAAGCAGCGGTTAACAAGATAAAACAATATATCGTTGATGGTGATGCCATGCAGGTCGTGTTATCACAGCGTTTGTCTATTCCTTTTGAATCGAAACCAATCGATCTTTACCGGGCATTACGTTGTTTAAACCCCTCTCCCTATATGTATTATATGGATCTGGATGATTTCCATATCGTTGGTTCATCACCGGAAATACTGGTACGCCTGGAAGATAATATCGTCACGGTCAGACCGATTGCAGGAACACGTCCCCGTGGTAATTCGGAAACAGAAGACCGGGAACTCGAATATGATCTGCTCCAGGACCCGAAAGAACTGGCTGAACATTTAATGTTGATTGATCTGGGACGAAATGATGTCGGCCGTGTTGCCGAAATGGGTAGTGTAAAACTCACTGATAAAATGATCATCGAACGTTACTCTCATGTCATGCATATTGTCTCCAATGTCATTGGTAATTTAAAAGAGGATATGAGTGCTATTGATGTCTTACGAGCTACCTTCCCTGCTGGAACGGTATCCGGAGCACCAAAGATCCGCGCCATGGAAATCATCGATGAGCTGGAACCGGTAAAACGTGGTGTTTATTCCGGTGCTGTCGGATATCTCTCCTGGAATGGTAATATGGACACGGCGATTGCTATCCGTACTGCCGTCAGTAAAGACAAGACCTTACATATACAGGCTGGTGCCGGTATCGTGGCAGATTCAGTCCCGACAAATGAATGGGATGAAACTATGAACAAGGGCCGTGCGATTTTCAAGGCGGTCAGTATGGCCGAGAAAGGGTTATAAGTTATGTTATTAATGATCGACAATTACGATTCGTTTACCTACAACCTGGTTCAGTATTTTGGTGAGCTGGGCCAGGACGTGCACGTCTATCGTAACGATCAAATTACAATTGATGAGA
>JBNLAL010000153.1:0-4642 GCA_050302115.1 Gammaproteobacteria bacterium
ATCCGGGCTGATTGCACGCGCTATTAATATTGAAACAAAAGTTGAAAATAAATACTGGTAATTATTTCAACTTGATAGAAACACACACACCTTCTTCATTCGTTAAATTAATTGCTGATAGTTTTGCATTATGAAAATCTGCTATTAATCGGGCTACAAAAAGCCCTAAACCCAAATGTGGTCCTGCTTCAGAACGTGCCTTACGAATCGAGACCATAGAATTAAATAGCTCATCGGCCATACCTTCTGGTAAAACGGAACCGTAATTAATTACCCGAATGTCAATGCCGTCTATTTGATTTATTAAATCAATTGTTATTACTTTACCGGGAAAAGAAAAATCAACTGCATTACTGATAAATTTATCCAACATTTGATAAAACAAATCACGATTAATTTGATAATAAATCACATCGTCAGCTAAATTTAAATTGAAGTTCTGACCAGGATAAGCCAGGCGATATCCATTAATACATTCTTTAAGAAACTCATTTAAATTGACTTCTTCTTTATCAGCCTCCTGTAACGCCTGTTCAAGACGTGCGGCTTCACTCAAACGTGTTAATAAGGTTTGCAATCGCTGTAATCCCATATCCGCTGCTGCTATAGCTTCTGCCCTGCTTTTTTCATCTTCTTCAGTTTGCAATCTGTCCAAAGATGATTTAACGATTGCCATAGGTGTTTTTAATTCATGAGATAATCGACCTGCCATGCCCTCGAGATAGGTATGATATTGTTGCAAACGTTCCAGAATACTACTGAAACTTCTGGATAATTCTCCAATTTCATCACTCGCTAAGCTGGGTGAAAATTTACCTTTTACCTTACCGTATTCATCAATGGCATTACTGGCTTCACGATTCAGGTTGATTAATCGTGAAGATAAGCGGCCGGCAAACCATAATAATAGAAATACGATAACAATGAATATCAATAATGTTTTATTAAACAGGTTTGCTAATACCTGTCTTTGCATAATCTGGATATTATTCGTCGTTTCTTCAACAACAACAGCACCTACAACCTTATTATCCAGCCAGATTGGCGTTGCAGCAGAGATGATTACGGCCTTACCATCCGGTGATGAACGCCAGCGGGTTTGTGTATTTCCGGATAGTGCTTTTTTTACTTCACTACCTTGTAACCGTGAAGCACCTGCAAGATCGTCCTTGAATTGGTCATAGGCCGGAGGTAATAACAATGTATAAATAATATTGAATGCATTTTCAGGAAAAACTCGTTTTAAGCTTCCGTCACTGGCCAATACTTGTCCGGTACTATCAAGTACCCAGACACGTCTTCCTTCACTTCTGCCCTGAGTATAAATTATATTTTTTATTTCCCTGGATGAACGTAATAATTTATTCGGTTGCAAAAATGTTTTATTACCAGCAGTACCGATAACATTAAATTCCTTATTACGATTTTTATTATCCGTATCATTTAACACAAACCCAAGTCGTTGCCCAATAACATATTCAGGAATCTTAATTTCTATGTTATAGCCCGTATTTGTTTTTTGCCACACAGCAGAGATATATGTCACTTCTTTTCTAACATCACTCTCAACGCCATACTCATCAAAGCGTCGTTCAAACCGAAAAGGACGAACCAGTCCTGGACCTGTTGGTGCAAGATAATCTCTCTGTAAAATGTAGTTACTGTCCGTATAAACCAGAACCAGATTATCACCGTCTATTTCATCTTCATTATTCGGGCTTGAGTAGACAAGTTCATTATCTTTAACTTGAATAAATGCATAGAAATAATTACCGTCACTACTGGCAATTAACCTGAAATAATCGGTTTTATTTTTATCTTCGGATTGATAACTATCTGACCAATCCAGATAAGATAGCCAGTCATCCTTGTAACCATCCAGCTGCACTGGATTGTTTAGATCGTGAACATAAAGATTATCTGTATCTTCATAGGCATAAAGATCAAATAATTGATATTTATTATTTAACGCTCCGGCAACTGCATATGCGGAATCAATTAATGATGATTGCAAACTATTTCTAAGATAGGTTTCCATCTGACGCAGGTAATCAAACCCCATATAGGGAATAATCAAAACTGCCATTGAAACAAGTAACAGTTTCTTTTTAAGTGAAAACCTGACCCCTGATTTACTCATAAGGATTTATTTTTTAGACCTTCCATCTATACCCTACACCGTAAACTGTCTCGATATGGTCAAATGCACTATCTATTTCCTTAAATTTTTTCCTGATCCGTTTTATATGGGATGTTATCGTGCCATCGTCTACGAAGATATTTGAATCACGCATGAGTTGTTCACGGTTTTTAACATGTCCGGCACGTTGGGTAAGTGAATGCACCATCCAGAACTCAGTTAAACTTAGATCAACTTCTGTACTATCCCACTCTACGCGAAAACGAAGTGTATCCAGCATTAGTTTATCCACCTTGATTTGTTCAGAAGAATTATTCGTGGTTTGTAATGCCTGAATACGGCGAAACAAGGCCGCAATCCGTGCAAGAATATGCGGCATACTGGTATCTTTACTCAGATAATCATCAGCACCTAGGCGTAACCCTGATATGGTATCGAAATCAGAATCGCGGGCTGTTAAAAATATAATCGGAATTGTTTTGGACAACATCCTGACTTCACGACATAGATCGAAACCGGCTTCAAAATCGTCCCCTAAACCAATATCAAGAATAGCCAGATCAGGGAGTTTCTTTTTAAATACTTCAAGCGCTCCTTCTTTATCTGAACAGGTAACGACTTCATAACCTTGTGAGCGAATCGCCTTGGCATAGTTCTCACACAGTATGGGTTCATCTTCAACCAGCACAATTTGTTTAGGCATAAGTTTAGTCTTCCTTATTGTTATTTTTCATAATCTAAAGTGCTATGCCCTTGATTTGAATAGCCTGGATAGCAATTGCCCTATTTTTGCCACAATTCATCACCGCATTTCCTGAATCCCTGCCCAGAACTGCCATTTCCCTGTACTTAAATAGTCCGTAGTTAAACAGGAGGAATAAACAATGCAGTTCAGCAAGGTTTTAATTTTAACAAGTTTACTCATCTTTCACCCTATCGTCAGTGCCGATGATATTCATCTCCATCCTGTGTCTCATAAAGAAAGCGTGGGGTTTAGTTTCGGTGCCATTATTGGCGGTCTACTGGCCGGTCCCCCCGGTGCCGTCATCGGTGCAGCAGGTGGAGGATTTTTTGGTGCTCGAGAAAGTGAAACCGACAGAAAAATCGCTGCATTGGAAAAAGAACTCAATGCAAAAAGCATTGAACTGGCTTATCAGCAAAACGAACTCGCTACGACCAAAGCCGAATTTGAAAAAGAGTTTCAAAAAGTTGTTTTGAGTAATGAAATTCGCTCTCTGGAAAAATTGAGCCAGGGTATTTCCTACGTCATCTATTACAAAACAAACGAAGCCGATATCCGGCACGAGGTACTGCCTCGTATACAACAGCTCGCGGAATTGGTTAAACCTTACCCTCAGATTCAAATTCAGATCGAAGGTTACGCAGACCATCGTGGTACTGACAGCTATAACATGAACCTGAGTAAAAAGCGTATAGAAAATGTACGTTCTGAATTTCTAAAAGCCGGCATTCCAAATAAACGATTACAAAGTCATGCCTATGGAGAAATTAATGCAAAGGCAAAGGATGGTGATAAGGAATCTTACGTCTTTGATCGTCGCGTCACAATAAATCTGACTCTGGATCGTGAGGTTTAATAATGAAAACGAAAAATAAAATCGCTTTAAGTAATCCAAAACTATTTCTTGGTACTATTGGATTCACGGTTTTTATAAATTTCGCATTTATGGCCTTGGTTCTATTTAGCAGTATACCTGCACATGCCAATGAAACATCAGATGAAATTATAAATAATACGGAAATCGTCAATAGCCTTTCTGAAGTAGGACAAGGCACTTTACTGTTCAAACAACAAAACCATTATACAAAGGCAGCGCAACTCAATATCGACGTTGCGATGAATGTTACCGGCATGATCAATCGGGTAACGCTAATCCAGAATTTCACCAATACCACTGACCAATGGCAGGAAGGCATCTATGTCTTCCCCTTACCGGAAAATGCTGCTGTCGATCATATGCGTTTGCGCATTGGCGAACGTATCATTGAAGGACAAATCAAGGAAAGGAAAGAAGCAAAAAAAATCTATCAGAAAGCCAAACAGGAAGGAAAACGTGCAGCACTAACAGAACAGGAGAGACCGAATATTTTTACAAACTCCGTTGCCAATATACCACCGCATGAAAGCATACAGGTGGAGATTGAATATCAGCAACTGGTTAAATACGACAACGGTGTCTTCTCATTACGTTTCCCAATGGTGGTTGGCCCACGTTATATCCCGGGGAAACAACGTATTGATGGTTTTGCTGGTACCGGTTGGGCAGTTAATACGGATGAAGTTCCCGACGCAAAACGTATAACGCCACCCGTTTTAACTCCAGGCAGCAAAAGAAAAAACCTCGTCACAATAAAAATTGATCTTGATGCAGGATTGAGACTGGAAAATATTGATAGTCCTTACCACCCTGTTGATGTTAACAAACAAGGACAACGTTACCAGATAGAACTCCAACAAGGTTCAACGTTGGCAAACCGTGA
>JBNLAL010000154.1:0-4641 GCA_050302115.1 Gammaproteobacteria bacterium
ATCGGTGTCGTCCGGAATCTCGCTTAATCGTCTGACATAACGAGAAACCACATCGAGTGATACTTCGGCTCGAACCGAAATTACATCCAGGTTCATCAAACCGCCTGCTGTATCTTCTGGATAGGTAAGAACAGATGCCAGTCGTTGGCGGTTCTGTTCATCCATTGTTAATAGAATTGTTTCAGCAACATTTTCCGGCAAGTCTTGTAAGATGTCTGCAACATCGTCGGTATCGAGGTCTTTTGTTGCATCGGCCACTTCGTGTGGTTGCATCTGTTCGAGCAGGTCGGCACGAACGACATCTTGTGTGTGTGACAGAACATCACCTTCCAGCTCTGAATCTACAAGTTGCCAGACTTCATAACGTTCCTTGCTTGGCAGGCTTTCGATTACGTCTGCAATTTCAGAAGGGTGCAATGAATCAATTACCGAACGTGCAGCATCATGATCGTCCTGATCAAGCGCTTCGTGTAGCGAGTCAATAGCAGGTTGCTCGGGGTGTTCTTGTTCGGTGATATCGCTCATTATTTTTGTTGTGGTTAATTAATATCAGTCTAACAGCCGTTAGAGAATAATGCTAAAACAACAATTTTACTTGATTGTTAAAATTGAAAAAATAAAGAAAGGTAGTTATGCGGTTTCAGGGAATCTTTCGCGGAACAACGTATGAATTTCTTCGCCGCTCGAAGCCCGCAAGGCCTTTTTGATCAAGTCGCTTAATTCAGACACATTGGTACTATTAATAATCTGTTTAATTTCCAACAAGGTTGCGGGGTGGACGCTGAACTCTCTCAGACCCAGTCCAAGAAGTAATCGGGTATGCTCTATTTCACCGGCCATTTCGCCGCACATGGCAACAGGAATACCCGCTTTATTTCCAGCTTCAATAGTGGAATGTATTAAGCGAAGCACAGCAGGGTGTAAGGGATCATATAAATAATTTACTTCATCGTTTACACGATCAATAGCCATGGTGTATTGGATCAGGTCGTTGGTGCCAATCGAAAGAAAATCCAGTTGTTTTGCAAAAATATCTGCACAAACTGCAGAAGCCGGTACTTCTATCATGCCTCCCACTTTAAGGTCAGGATCATATTTAACCGACGCCTGATCCAGTTCTGATTTTATGTCCTCAATCATATGCAAGACCTGGGTCATTTCCTGGGTATTGGTCAACATAGGTATCATGATACGTACCGGACCAAATGCTGATACACGCATGATGGCCCGTAACTGTGGACGAAATAATTCAGGTTCTTTTAAACATAAACGAACAGCTCGTAATCCCAGGGCGGGATTAGATCGAACAGGCCCTGTTTGGCGACCGGCACCATCTACTTGTTTGTCTGCTCCAAGATCCAGTGTACGTATTGTTAACGGTAAACCACGCAATGCATCTAACACTTTCATATATGTTTCAAAGTGTTCTTCTTCATCGGGAGGCGTGTCACGATTCATATACATAAATTCTGTTCGATACAAACCAACCCCTTTTGCGCCAACGTCTCTTACTGTTTCAAAATCCTTGGGCAGCTCAATGTTTGCCATGAGATTTACAGATATGCCATCAAGTGTTTTTGTCGGCGCGTTCTTAAGTTTGCTTAGTGAAGAATAATAACGCCTGACTTCCCGTTGTCGTTTTTCGTAGTAATGTTGAATAGACCTTTCAGGATTAATCAGAACGATACCGGTACTGCCATCAATAATGATCTGGTCATCACTTTTAATAAAACGTTTCGCATTGTGTAAACCAACAATGGCCGGAATGCCAAGACTTCGAGCAAGAATAGCAGTATGTGATGTCGGCCCACCAAACTCTGTTGCGAATGCAGCAATACCATAATGTTGCATTAATACTGTATCAGCCGGAGTAAGGTCATCAGCAAGAATAATCTTGTTTTTCAAATGACTGTCGGGAACTTCATGCAATAAAGGTTTTTGTTTTAATAAAATGCGAAGAATGCGGTTAACAACATGGTCTACATCATCTTTACGCGTACTAAGATAGGAATCCGCCATTTCATTGAAAACATTCACCAGGGCATCACGTTGTAATTTAAGCGCCCATTCAGCATTACAGAGTCTTTCCTTAATAATTCGCTTGGGTTCTTCAGTTAATGCATTGTCTTCCAGCATTAATAGATGTGTGTCAATAAATGCAGAAATATCAACGGAAGTTGATACAGGAATATGATCGCGAATAGCCCGAAGTTGTAATCGAGCTTCGGAAATTGCATCGTTTAATCGTAATATTTCATCATCAAGGCGAGTATTCCTGATACTGTATTCGCGAACATCCAGTTGGTCATGTTGAATTATGTGAACCTGACCAATCGCAATGCCCCGAGAAACACTAACGCCTTGTAAGGAAATCGTCACTCGTCTTCACCAAATTTATTATTAATCAGTTCTTCCAGTGCAGCCATTGCCTCTTTCTCATCGGGACCGGATGTAGAAATTTCAATCTCTGTACCTTTCCCGGCGGCAAGCATCATTATGCCCATAATACTTTTTCCACTGACATCGCGATGGCTGGAATGTACATTGATTTCAGCCTGAAACCCCGAAGCCACCTGCACGAACTTTGCTGCTGCGCGAGCATGTAATCCCAGTTTGTTTATAATTTGGACTGTTTTTCTTATCATATGTGGTCATTTCCTTTGTCCATGGTTATGCCATCAATGCCTCCGCTGTAGGCTTTTTCAGTCAGTTCTTCCAGGTTTAATCCGGGATAATTTATGACGCGTATCAACATGGAAAGATTCAATCCTGACACAATATTTACCTTTGCAACCTCATGTAATCGATGTGCTATGTTACTCGGTGTGGATCCAATCAAATCTGTTAACACTAATACACCTTCTCCCTGATCCAGATCCAGAACCAGTTCTTTTGCAGAAGCTAATAACTCTTCGGGATCACTTTCCCGGTTTGCCGAAAGCAACTTTATATCAAGGGCAATATCCTTGATCATAAAATTGGCAGTACCAAATATTGATGCGCCGATTGAGTTATGTGAAATAATTAATATGCCCACACTCATTTTAAATGTCCCGATGCCTAATAATAACTTGCTTTCCAAGTTCTCTAAAATGAGAAGCCAGGTTTTCAGCAATAAATACTGAACGATGGTGTCCCCCAGTACAGCCAAAAGCAATGCTTAAATAACTTCGGTTTTCAGTTTCAAACTCAGGAATCCACCGGTTCAGAAAATCACCCAGGTCTTTTAACATAAGTTTGACGCTATTTTGTTTTGATAAAAAATCAATTACAGGCTGATCTTTGCCGGAATAATGCCGCAGGTTTTTTTTCCAGTAAGGATTGGGTAAACAGCGTAGATCAAAAACAAAATCAGCATCTTTAGGAATTCCGTTTTTAAATCCAAAGGACATAAATTGTAATGATAAATTTGTTACATCTCTTTTAGCAATTCGCTCACGTACAATGCTCCGTAGCTCATGCAACAGTAAATGACTGGTATCGATCCTTAAATCTGCAGCTTCAGATAACGCAGACAAGACGCTACGCTCCTGGTTTATTGCGTCAGCAAGAGAAATATCATTATTGGATAATGGATGTTTTCGACGTGTTTCGCTAAATCGTTTGGTTAATACTTCATCACTAGCATCAATATAAATTAATTCAGCAGCTATTTTTTTTTCCAGTAAAGCATTAATTTTTTCCGGTAGAAAAGAAAGATCATTCTGATTGTTTCGTGCATCAATGCCTATAGCAATGCGTTTTGCCAACGTGTTGTCTTTTGTATCTGAAAACTGTTCAATAAATGTGTTGAGTAAACTTGTTGGCAGGTTATCAATCGTATAATAAGAAAGATCTTCCAATGAATTTAATACAACAGTTTTACCTGCACCGGAAAGACCGCTTACTATTATTAAACGTTGCTCCTGTTCTTCCATCTATTGTTCGCCTGATTCGATGAGTCTTTTTTGCCTGCGAGCAAAAATTTCCGACGCGTTATAACCACTATCTCGCAAGATATGGTTCCGTGCAGCGCATTCCATCATTATTGCCAGGTTGCGTCCCGGAGCAACAGGCAAGGTAATCTCGGGTATTTCCATGTCCAGTATATTGCGCGTGTTATAACTTCCTTCAAGTCGATCAAGGTTAAGCAAATTGTTGGTATCCATTGGTTGTAATTGCACAATGAGTTTCAAATATTTGTTTTTCTTGATAGCGCTGTCTCCGAAAAGTTCTCTAACATTAATAATGCCCAAACCCCTAACCTCTAAAAAATCCTGTAATGTTTTGGGGCAAGTGCCGTTAATAATATCGGGCGCGATCTTTGAAAATAGAGGAGCATCGTCCGCAATTAAGCGATGGCCTCGAGAGATTAATTCAAGTGCAAGTTCACTTTTACCAATACCGCTAGGGCCAGTTATCAATACCCCAATTGCCATAACTTCCATGAATACACCATGCAGTGTAAGCATATCGGCAAAGAGGTTAGTCAAAAAGTAATGCAGAACATCTGCCAGCTTCCCGCCATTTGTTGGAGTAGTAAACAAAGGAATACTATGTTCATTACTTTTTCGTTTTAATAAAGTAGGTGGCTCACAGCCATCAGTTACGATGACGCACGCAGGCCTGCTTCGGAATAACTGGATAATGGCATCCTGCATG
>JBNLAL010000155.1:0-4583 GCA_050302115.1 Gammaproteobacteria bacterium
GCGATCAAGTCATCACCAATATTTGATACTCTTGTTGTCGATCGAAACTCTCTAAAATCCTCATTAACTAAATATAGTCGGGTGTATGTACTTTTTATTAATTTGGTTTTTTGGAAGTTGTATTGGTTTTTATCTGGCGTATATGCACATTGGGGCAACTATATCAGGAGATTATATTGCTCCCTTTGGCGCGGATTCTTTTTATCATGCCAAAAGAATATTACGTTTTCTTGAAACAGGAACGCTCATTCAATTTGATCCCTCATTAAATTCGCCATATGGCGATTTTGTTACATGGCCATGGGCTTATGATTCATTAATTGCATTTTTGATCTATGTGATCAGTATATTTTTTCCGGATGCTTCATACTTTGAAATAATGGTTAAAATTCCACCGTTTCTGGTCTTTTTAAATGGGGCTCTGTTAGTTTTATTATGTAAAGTATTACGTCTCCCGCCAATATTTACTCTGCTGGCTATCTTGTGTTTTTCTTTTTCACCACTTACACAGAACTTGCATTTTATTGGCCGCATCGATCACCACATGATGGAGTTGTCTTTTGTATTAGGTGCATTGATACTTGGAGTTTTTTATTTTAATAATAATTCTTCTAAAAAAACGGCAATTGCCTATGGAATTTTATTAGGTGCTGCACCAGCGTTTCATAATGGTCTTTTTATTTTGCAACTCCCTTTGCTGGCCACTTTTTTTGTACTCTGGGCATTAAAATTAAATTTAAATAAATCGTTAATATATTTTTGTTGTTCACTGTTAGTTACAACAATTATTTTTTTACTTCCCTCAGCACCATTTCGCGCAGGCTATTTTAATTATTATTATCATTCTTGGTTTCATTTTTATATTGCCATTAGTGTGTCATTAATAACTTATTATTTTTATCGATTTAAATTTAATAAAGAAAATTTTATTATTTTTGCAATTATCTCATTACTCCTGGCCATTCCGGTAATATCGGATATAAAAGGAGGGGCACGATTTGTTTCTACGGGTCACGATTTTTACTCTTCGATAATTGAATTTTCCAGACCCATTAGCTGGAAACATAGTGAAAACCTGATTCCAAAAGTAATGCTGCATTTTTATTCGGGTTTAATATTAGTATTGCCGATTACTTTAGCCGTTTTTTTTTACTGGGGCGTGAGCAAAAAAAAGCCTTATATTTATTTTTTTGTTATTTCTTCAATTCTTGGTGTGATCCTTCTGCTTTCCCAATACAGGTTAAATTATTTTGGGTCATATGTTTTATATATGCCTTTATTACTAATTTGTAATGATTTATCTGAAAAATACATAAGGCAAAGAAATGTAATTGTTGGCTATCTGATATTAATGATCTTTATATTTTATTACCCAGTGAAATCTGTTTTTTTCGAGGAAAAACGTCTTGCTGGAAATTTAGGCTATGAGTTGTCACATAAAGTTTTAGAAAAACTTGGAGAAAGTTGTAAAAATGATCCTGGAACAGTTCTGGCTTATTGGGATGATGGACACTATATTACTTATCATTCGGATTGTGCAGTAATTGCAAGTAATTTCATTATGACGCCACTTGATTTCGACAGGGTCCGGTTTTCAAATAAGTTATTGTCGGGTATGCCTGAGGAAATTTTGCCAATTAATTTCATTGATTATATTTATCTAAATAGGAAAGATGATTTTTACAAATATAAGTCTATTGAAGATGCAAAAAAGCTTAATAGCGTATTAGCTTCAGAATTATTGTTTTCAGATGACTATCCCGAAGGTTTTCAGTTGATTTCGGGTGCTGATTATTCTTACGATAATGGCGAAGTACAACCTTATGTTAAGCTTTTTAAAATAAACAGAATAAATGAGTAAAAGTAGTGTAATCGGTGTCTATGCTTAAATTTATTTTTTTATTGTTTATTTTTTTATTTAATTTAACTGCCTGTTCAAGCCCGGATAACGACAGTATCAACGTTGGTTTGAATACTGCACCAGTCACGCTGGACCCCCGTTTTTCAACTGACGCAGTGTCTTATCGCATAACACGTTTAATCTATAAAAGTCTGGTTGATTTTAATGAACAGTTTCAGGCTGTACCCGATTTGGCAGACTGGCAACAGATTTCATTGACGCATTATCGCTTTACCTTACGAGATAAAGGACGTGTGTTCCATGATGGAAGTTATTTAACAGCCAATGATGTTAAAGCAACTTATGCATCGCTACTGGACGAAACATCTGCCTCGCCGCATCGTGGTTCATTAGAAATGATTGAATCAATGAAAGTGATTGACGATGACACTATCGAATTCTATTTGTCCCAACCTGATCCCCTGTTTCCTGGTCGATTGGTACTTGGTATTTTACCTGCAAGCTTAATTGCATCGAATCATCCGTTTAACAAGGAACCAATAGGCAGTGGTCCCATGCAGTTTTTGAAGTGGGATGATGAATCAAAATTAAGTTTGCATCGGCTTAAAGACAAACAACAGATACAGTTTATTACCGTAAAAAATCCAACGGTCAGGGTGTTGAAGTTATTGCGCGGTGAAATTGATCTGGTGCAAGGAGATCTAACGCCGGAAATCGTTAAATGGTTGTCCCAACGTGATTCAATTCATGTAAAAAAGAAGCGGGGCAATACGTTTACCTATATTGGTTTTAACCTGGAAAATGAAATAACAGGTAATAAAATAATTCGTCAGGCGATCGCCCATGCAATCGATAGGGATGCCATTATTAAATACGTCATGGATGATACTGCAAGAAAGGCAGGCGCCCTGTTTCCGCCGGAACATTGGGTGGGAGAAGCTGGTTTAACCGGGTTTAACTATGATCCTGAAGAATCAAAGGCCCTATTGAAACAGGAAGGTTATGATTTAGGCCATCCACTCGTTTTGACCTATAAAACCTCGAACAATCCATTCCGATTAAGATTAGCGACTATCATTCAGGATCAACTCAAATCAGTTGGTATTGATATCGATATTCGTAGTTATGACTGGGGTACATTTTATGGTGATATTAAAGCAGGTAATTTCCAGATCTACAGTCTGTCCTGGGTTGGCTTAAAGATGCCTGATATATTCCGTTATGTTTTTCATAGCACTGCAGTTCCGCCGAATGGCGCGAACAGGGGACGTTTGCATGATAAACGAGTTGATAAATTGATCGAGATCGCAGAAGTTGAACCTTCATTAAAACTACAGGCAGCGTATTATAGAGAATTACAAGAATATTTAATTGATGTCTTGCCATATGTCCCGTTATGGTATGAAGATAATGTATTGGCTGTCAGAAAGGAAATTAAAAATTATACATTGAGTGCCGATGGCAATTTTGATGCGCTTAATGAAATTACAAGAATAAATAATCCATGAATAAACGAATTGAAATATCAATTTCGAAACAACAACTGTTATTGTTTGAAGATGACAAGTTGTTAAAAACTTATGTTGTCTCAACCGCGAAAAATGGCCCCGGTGAGATGATGGACAGTGAATGTACCCCACGTGGCAAGCACATCATTTCTGAAAAGATTGGTGCCGACTGCCCGACTAATGCTGTTTTTGTTGGCAGGATGCCAACGGGGGAGACCTATGAACCTGCCTTGCGGGAACTACATCCTGAACGTGACTGGATATTAACGCGAATATTGTGGCTAAGTGGCATGGAAGAGGGCAGGAATAAAGGTGGAGAAGTCGATAGCCGTGACCGTTATATTTATATACACGGTTCACCGGATGATGTTGATATGGGGCAACCGGGTTCCAGAGGATGTGTGCGTATGAGAAACGATGACATCATAGATTTATATGAGATAGTTGATGAAGGTGTAGAGGTAATTATTACTGATGACTGAGGAAGAAAAAATTTTTAAGGCAAAATCAGCTTACGATTTAATGGATGGTGATGAGGGATTAAAAAAACTGGTAAATTATTTTTATGACTATATGGAAAGTTTGCCAGAAGCAAAAACAATTCGTGATTTACATGATAAGGATTTAAGGAGTGCGCGCGAAAAATTATTTATGTTTTTGAGTGGTTGGCTGGGAGGACCGGATCGTTATGTTGCTGCTTTTGGTCATCCACGTCTACGTGCCAGGCATTTGCCTTTTCCTATTGGTCCGGAAGAACGTGATCAATGGTTAATGTGTATGCAAAAGGCACTCGATGATATGGATATTGATACAATGTTTAAAAAAGAATTGATGTCTGCTTTTACACAGACGGCTAACTTTATGATTAATACAGAAGAAGTAAATATAGATTAACCAAATGCCATCATACCATTAACAGCAACTGACTCCATAAGCACCATAGTGAGTAAATGATTCAGCCGTTCCTTGATCAATCCATCCGTGTTTTGAAACGCTAATCCGATAAAACCAAAGCTTTTCCAAATGACCTGCGCCTCAATTTCAAGAGGTATGGAATTCTTATTTTCAATAATTTGTATACGACAATTTTGATAATTATGGATATTGCTTTTATGAGGCTCGATAATTTGTATACCCGTGTTGGATAAGTTTCGTCCGATAGTTTTGAATTCTTTATCGTTTATAAAAATTATGACTTTAAATTCAGCATATAC
>JBNLAL010000156.1:0-4580 GCA_050302115.1 Gammaproteobacteria bacterium
AAAGCGCAGACACTCGCCTCAGAATGGATCAGGTCTTCCAGTTCTACCTTGTATGTGTTGAGTGTTTCGCCCAGTTCCTCTTCACTTAATTGTGTAATGGTTTGTGCCGAGATATCGCGGATATCATTTTCAAGCTGGGTTAATACTTCGCGGAACTCCTGCGACAGGTTACGGTTGCGTGCAATCACCTGTCCGAGTTTTTGCAGGCTGGGCATCTGTTCGACAAATACCAATAAGCGTTTTTCCAATGTCGTTTCTTCAGGTAAAACAAATTGCTCATAGAGCTTGGGGATAAGCCGCGTCAAGGAAAGATGACCGCCAAAATAAACCACCGCTTCATGCACGATGCTGCGCCAGGCCGAATACTGCTCGGGGACCAGTTGTTCTACCGGCAAACGTTTTGCCATTCGTGTACCGATCTGCTTGCGCGAGTTCTCCCAGTCAAAATCCTTGATGATTTTTTTTAAAGCAGCCTTGTCTTCAGGATCAAATTCACCCTGCGTCAACAAGGCAAACAGATTGTTTACCTGTTTTTCGCTGAACACTTTTTGCAGTTCGTTGAGTAGGTTGAATGTGTTTGGCATACTGTTACTAGCGTAACATAATCATCTGTTGTTGGCCTTGTTCGTCAACAACGATGACGGAGATGGAATAACCCGTTCCATAGATATCACCCCAGAGTTTAAAGAGTTCATTTGCGGTTTGGCTGCGCGTGTCGTAATCCAGATCCAGCCAGGATTGTGTCGCAATAATTTCTATCGTGCCCTCACCTTTATTCTTTGCTTCAGAGAAATAGATGGCATTGTTTTGTTTTGCCAGGACTTCATTTTGATCTTCGATTTTTTTCTGAAAACGATCGAAACGGGTTTCCGGATCATTGTTTGCTGTTATTTCTGATTTTGATAACAGCGACTTGTGAATCCAGCCTGATTTTAAATCATCCCGGTTCGTATTGACCTCGACCCAGTTGCCCTGTCGTTGCAACTCGGTCACTTTTCTCTCTTTGCCCAGTTTTATCAGGACGTCGGACTCCATCGTCGGGGCAGAACGCAGGTTGACGATACTCTCTGTTATTTCCAGTGTGTCTCCGGGATCGGCAACGCTATTAGCAACAGGAAGTAAAACAGGGAATGCAATTACTGTAATTTGAAAAGCTGACTTCATATTAAATATTCTAGCGAAGATGCGGCCTGGAATGAACTTTCTTACTCATTTAATATCCAGCTTATAGGGTAAACTGAAATTTATTAATGATTAAGGATAATGTTATGCGCCGACTATTAATTTTGTTGTTTTCATTTTTTGTGTTTACCTCTGTGCAGGGAGAGTCCTTATCTCTTGGAGATACGGCTCCTGACTGGAACTTACCTACGGCGGCGGATGAAGATATTGAATATTACACAGACAGTAACGATCAGGTCTCCATGGTTTTATTCTGGGCAACCTGGTGCCCTTATTGCGCAAGGTTGATGCCGCATTTACAGGATGTGTATCAACAATATCACGACAAAGGCTTACGTTTTTATGCGATCGATATCTTTGAAGATGGTGAAATCGACCCGGTTAACTATTTTGCACAACATGGTTACACCTATACTTTATTGTTAAACGGTGATCTTGTTGCGGAAGATTATGGTGTTAAAGGGACACCCGCTTTATTTGTTGTCGATAAAAATAAAAAGATTATTTATTCAAGAAAGAGCGGCGCAAATGAGGAACAGGTTAAGTTGGATGTAATACAGGCCATTGAGACAAGCATGCAATAACATTAATTAATTTTTATGACTGGAAACCTTTTCCGCTGGTTTATTTTTCACAGCCGCACTTGCTGTTATCAAATTCATAATGGGTTCAGGTTTGCCTATGCCATAACCCTGGGCATAGTTAACACCAATATCGATTAATCTTTTTTTAATATTTTCATTTTCAACAAATTCGGCTATGGTTTTTATTCCCATGACCTGTCCAATATCGTTGATTGATTTCACCATCGCATAATCCGTTTCATCATCCACTATGTCTTTTACGAATACGCCATCTATTTTCAAATAATCTACCGGCAATGTTTTTAAATAAGCAAATGAGGATAAGCCACTGCCAAAATCATCCAGTGCAAAGCGACAACCCAGTTCTTTTAATCGCCGTATAAATAATTTAGCCCGCATCATATTTGCAATAACAGCGGTTTCAGTGATTTCAAAACAAAGATTATGAGCAATCTCCGGCGTCTGATTTAATTGTGTGATAATAAAATCAAGCAGATCATCACTTGCCAAAGATTTACCCGACAAGTTAATTGAAAAGAAATCCAGCTTCGATAATGTTTTCGGGTAGTCTGCAAGAAATATAAACACAGAATTGATCACCCACCTATCAATTGCTGTAGCCAGATTGTATCGCTCTGCTGCAGGCAGGAAAGCAGCAGGAGAAATAATTTCGTTACTGTTCTCTTCCTGTAACCTTATAAGTAATTCATAATGTTTTTTCTTCTGCCTGTTTTCATCAATGGAAATAATAGGTTGCGCATAAAGTAAAAAGTAATCTTTTTCCAATGCCTCGTTGATACGAGAAACCCATTGCATTTCACCATGACGCCGGGCCAAATCGATATCGTCTTCGCTGTATGTGTGAATACGATTTCGTCCGGATTCTTTCGCCACATAACAAGCCGCGTCAGCGGCCCTGAGTATATCGGCATATTCTGAAATATCCTGATCAATGGGAACCAGACCGATGCTAACACCAATACTAAAAATATGATCCTCCCATTCAAAACGAAAATCTCCAATATCCTTTAGTAAAGCCCTGGCGATTCCTTCTGCATGTTCTATATCACAATGTTCCATCAGTATTCCAAATTCATCTCCGCCCAGTCTTGCCAAAGTATCGCGTTTACGAATTCGTTTCTGCAGGATACTACATACCTTTCGCAGCAATTCATCCCCCGCATTATGTCCACAGGTATCATTAATCACCTTGAATTCATCCAGATCCAGATAACACAAGGCATGCTTATATCCTTGTGTATACGTTGTATCCAGTATCCTGTTTAAACGAAGTTCAAATTCTCTTCGGTTTATCAAACCGGTTAAGGCATCATGACTCGCCTGATAGGTTAATTGCTTTGATAATAAATGTGTTTCCGAAACATCTTCAGAGACGATAAAAAGCATGGGGTTTTTATTATCCTCTTGTGCTATGCGGGCAGTCTCTCTTACCCAGACCGTTGAACCGTCCTTGCGTATTTTGCGCAATTCCATTCGATGTAAACTGTCCTGCTCTGCAAAACAGGTATTAAAAAAATCCTGTGCCTTATTTATATCTTCATCAAAAAAAACATCTAATACAGAATGGCCCATAAGTTCATCAGGTTGATAACCCAGTTGTTCTGCACCAAAATTATTAACCGATATGACATCCAGGTTTTTATCTATAGTAAAAAACATTGCCGGATTATTGTCATAGAGCAATCGATAGCGTTCTTCATTTGCGCGCATCGCGCTTTCTACCAGTTTACGTTCGCTAATATCCCTGGAGAAGGTACAGCGGAATTCTTCTCCTTGATAAGTTAAAGAATTGATCGATAATTCAACCGGAAGTAATTTTCCCTGTTTTGTTTTATGAGTTGTCTCAGCAATACGAAAAGGTTTATTTTTTGTTCTTTGCCAATATTCTTCCCAATTAGGTTTTATTCGGTTTGAATCAATATCACTAACATGCATGCCCAGTAATTCATTTCTGCTGTAACCTAACATATTGCAAGCTGCATCATTGACATAAAATATTTTTCCAGTCTCTTTAACCCAGAAAGCACCATCACTAAAATGGTCAATTGCGAACTGGGTAAAACGCAAAGCATCTTCGGATTTAATACGTTCAGTAATATCACGGTCGGTACCACGATATCCAATTAACTGGCCATCTTCATTCAGGATTGGAGATGCATTACTTTCCAGGTTGCGTACCGAACCGTCTTTATGCAATAAGGTGATAATAAGAGATCGCCAACCGGTTTTTGATTTTTTTACCTTTCCAAATTCTGCTTTTAATTCTTCAATAAAATTCGGTGGCACCAGTTCATAAATACTTTTACCGAGAATTTCATCTGCTGTATAACCTAAAATTGATTCAATGGCATTGTTTGAATAAGTATGGTTACCTTCAAGGTCGCACTCCCATATCCATTCATACGTTGTTTCAACAATAGAACGATATTTGGCTTCACTTTCATAAAACGCTTTTTCTGCTGCTTTACGATCGGTTACGTCAGTAATAAATCCTTCAAGGGCCTGTAACTCATTATTCTCATCAAAAATCCCCTGGCCCTGTTCCCATACCCATTTTTCATTTTTATCTGCAGCGATTAAACGATATTCAATTGTATAGGGGCGTCTTTGTGAAAGCGCATCTTGTATTTCATCCCAGACGTACTTTTGATCATCCATGTGAATAATATTTCCCCAGCTTTTCTTTCCCGAAGTGAAATCATCACAAGAGAAACCGGTTATCTCGAAAACACTTCCGTTTATAAATTCTACTGTCCAGTCAGGATCGTTTTTACATCGATAAACCACGCCTGG
>JBNLAL010000157.1:0-4569 GCA_050302115.1 Gammaproteobacteria bacterium
AGTTAATCTTTTATGATTAGCATTGTTGTTAAACGTATTAACTTTTAAGTATTACAATTTTTTATAACAGTGGATTAGTGAGAGTCCCGATAACCCCAATATTGCGGGTTCACGATAACTCCATAATTAAGGGGTTTGATTTGAGTGTTCATCCTGATAATGTTTGGCCTTTCCATAAAGTCTGCTTAAATATAAATTTAACATGGAGGTTAGCTTATGGACAAGCGCATGGTTTCGTCAAGCGATCCTGTCGAAAGATTCTGGGACAAGTATATAGAACTTCTTAGAAAACAAGGTATTAAAGAATCTGCCAGTCGTTGGTATGTAAAGCGGGCTGAACACTATATCAAGTCGTTTCCGGATAAAAAACTTGCACATCATAGTGCCGAAGATATTACCGGGTATCTAGAAAAAATTGGGCGGACCGGTCAATTACTGGACTGGCAATATCGGCAGGTGGTCGATGCTATTCGGAACCTGTTTCTCACTATCACCAATAGATGGGAAAACAGCATCGATTGGCAATACTGGCTCGATTCGTCCCAGTCATTACCCTCTGATCATCGTACAATTGCCCGTGAAATACCTACCTCAAAGAGGGTAAATGCGAACAGTCTGGATACGAAGTCGGCCCGGAATAGTAATAGCGAGATTATTTCAGCATTAATTAAGGAAATTCGTAGAAGAGATTATTCAATCAGTACCGAACAATCCTATGAAAGTTGGTTTATACAGTTTGCTGCATTTCACAAAGATCATGATCCTCATAAACTGGATGGCAAAGATATTGTGTCATTTCTTGAATATCTCGCTACACAAAGAAATGTTTCCGCGAGTACTCAGAACCAGGCATTAAATGCGCTGGTTTTTGTTTATGAACAGGTGCTCGGAAAAAAGTTGGGAGATATGGGTAATTTTGTCAGGGCCAAACGTTCAAAACATATACCCGTGGTACTGACAAAGCAGGAGGTTTCAAGCCTGTTGTCACAAATGAATGGAGTCAGCAAGTTAATGTCCTCATTACAATACGGAACAGGTATGCGTTTGATTGAATGTATTCGCTTAAGGGTTATGGATATCGATTTCGGTTATTCGCAGATTATTATCCATCAAGGTAAAGGGAAAAAAGATCGGATTGCTCCTCTACCTGAAACATTGGTTACACCGCTTAAGGAACATCTTGAAAAGGTCCGTACTTTGCACGACCGTGATTTGGAACAGGGATACGGAGAAGTCTTTCTGCCGGGCGCATTGGCAAAAAAGTATCCTGCTGCTCCTAAACAATGGCGCTGGCAATACGCCTTTCCGAGTGGAAAACTTTCTATTGACCCTGATTCGGGGATTACCAGAAGACATCACCTGCATGAAAGTACCGTTAGAAAAGCAATATCTAATGCCGCAAGAAAAGCAGGTATTGTTAAAAGAGTCACCACACATACATTAAGACATAGTTTTGCTACACATCTTTTAGCAGATGGTTATGACATAAGAACGGTACAAGAGCTACTTGGTCATGCAGATGTATCAACAACCATGATTTACACCCATGTGTTAAATAAAGGAGGTAAAGGAGTTAAGTCACCTATGGATAGTCTTGATTAATCTTTGAGGCGATTAACTTATTTTTCTCTTGCAACCGCTCTGTAACCGATATCTTTTCTGTAAAACATACCGTTATAGTTGATCTGTTTTATGGCTTCGTAGGCTTGCTGTTGTGCTTCAGTAACATTTCTCCCTAATGCTGTTATGCACAGGACACGGCCACCGGCAGTCACAACATCGTTATCGTTAGTTGCTGTGCCAGCATGAAAGACTTTCACGTTATCCGCAAAATCGGAATCCAGGCCGTATATTACATCGCCTTTGCTCGAACTTTCCGGATAACCTTTTGATGCAGTCACAACACCTAGTGCCGCACACTCATCCCATTCGGCATTAACTTGATCTAATGTTTTATTGGTAGCAGCAAGACATAATGAAACAAGATCGCTTTTCAAACGCATCATGATCGGCTGAGTTTCCGGATCACCAAAACGGCAATTAAATTCAAGTACCTTTGGTATCCCTTCTTTGGTAATCATCACACCGGCATAGAGAAAACCGGTATAGGTTCTGCCTTCATCTGCCATACCCTTAACCGTCGGCATGATGACTTCTTTCATTATCCGATCATGCATGGCTTGATCGACAACAGGTGCTGGCGAATAAGCTCCCATACCACCGGTATTCGGCCCCTTGTCTCCTTCATCCCGGGCTTTGTGATCCTGTGAACTGGCAAGAGGTAGCACATGTTCACCATCGGCCATGACAATAAAACTGGCTTCTTCACCTTCAAGAAACTCTTCGATAACAACACGATGTCCGGCTTCGCCAAATTTATTACCTGCCAACATATCATTGATTGTTTCAACGGCTTCTTTTTCAGTCACTGCAATGATCACACCCTTACCTGCAGCCAAACCATCGGCCTTGATAACAATAGGTAGTGATTTTGATTTTATATAATCAACCGCAGGATCAATTTCAGTAAAGACTTCATATTCCGCTGTTGGAATCTGATATTTTTTTAAAAAATCCTTGGAAAAAGATTTTGAACCTTCAAGAATTGCCGCTGCTTTGGTTGGACCAAAACAGGCCAGGCCTTCTTTCTGGAATACATCGACGACACCTGCAACCAAAGGTGCTTCCGGCCCGATAATGGTAAGAGCAATTTTTTCTTTTGATGCAAAATCTTTTAAGGCATCAATGTCTTCAGCTTTAATCGCGACATTCTCGAGTTTACTTTCTGTCGCTGTTCCTGCATTCCCCGGTGCAACATAAACGACTTCAACCTGATCTGACTGCGCCGCCTTCCACGCCAGGGCATGTTCACGACCGCCACCACCAACAACAAGAATTTTCATTAATGCAAAAAGTGCCTCATTCCAGTAAAGACCATTGAAAGGTCATGTTCATCTGCTGCCGCAATGACTTCTTCATCACGCATTGAGCCACCGGGTTGTATGACTGCCTTTATTCCCACCTTTGCTGCGGAATCAATCCCATCACGGAACGGAAAGAAAGCATCCGAAGCCATAACTGATCCTGCAACTTCAAGATTTTCATCTTCCGCTTTAATTGCCGCAATACGCGCACTATAAACACGGCTCATCTGACCGGCACCGATACCAATGGTTTGATTATTCTTCGCATAGATAATGGCGTTGGATTTAACATACTTAACCACATGCCAGGCAAAGATCATGTCGTTTAATTCCTGTTCGGTAGGCTGACGTTTGGTCACGACCTTTAAATCATCCCTGGTAATAACCCCCATGTCATTATCCTGGACCAACAAACCACCACTGACACGTTTCATATTTAACTGGCTTATCGCCTGTTCACGATAACCACACTCCAGTAATCGAACTCCTGCCTTACTGGCCACGATCTCGATACATTCCGGCGCAATTTCCGGTGCAATAATCACTTCTACGAATTGTCTTTCGATGATGGCTTTGGCTGTTTCCGCATCCAGTTTTTTATTAAATGCAATAATGCCACCAAAGGCCGAGGTTGGATCCGTCTTATAGGCAAGATCGTAAGCCTCATACAAAGTTTTACCAACTGCAACACCACATGGGTTGGCATGTTTAACAATGACACAGGCCGTATCATTAAAAGACAAAACACATTCCAGTGCTGCATCAGTATCCGCAATATTGTTATAGGAAAGTTCCTTACCCTGAATCTGTTTGGCGCTGGCTAAGGTACCAACTGGTGGATTCGGTTCGGTATAAAATGCAGCAGTCTGGTGTGGATTTTCACCGTAACGCAGTTCCTGGCGTTTTTTAAATTGAGTCGAATAGGTTAAAGGATAATCAATTGCTTCTTTATTTTCAGACATGGCCCCAAGATAATTTGACACATTGGCATCGTACCGGGCCGTATGAGCAAAAACCTTTTGTGCTAAACGAAAACGGGTCGCATCACTGACACTACCATTGTTCTCTTTTAATTCAATTAATACCGTATCGTAATCAGCTACATCAACTACGACAGTTACTGATGCATGATTTTTGGCCGAAGAACGCAACATGGCCGGACCACCAATGTCAATATTCTCGATCGCTTCTTCAAAAGTACAATCGGGTTTACTTACCGTTTGTTCAAACGGATACAGATTTACAACAACAAGATCGATACCACCAATACCATGTTCCTGCATTACTGCATCATCCTTACCACGACGACCTAACAGACCTCCATGAATTTTGGGATGTAAGGTCTTAACGCGACCGTCCATCATTTCAGGGAAACCGGTATAATCAGAAACCTCGATGACATCAATATCATTGTCAGCTAATAGTTTAGCCGTACCACCAGTAGAAAGGATTTCTATTCCAAGATCATTTAATTCTTTACACAATTCAACTATCCCGGACTTATCAGAAACGCTTACAAGAGCGCGCTTTATGGCAACCATTAAATTTAATTCCAATCCCTATATCTGCGGTTTGCGGCCCAATGCCATTGAAGCCCAGGCCGCCCCCGGCCAGGCTGAAGTGATCCGTTACCGGCCGGCGCTGC
>JBNLAL010000158.1:0-4522 GCA_050302115.1 Gammaproteobacteria bacterium
TGTACAGACGGCCAAGCGTTGCCCCATTCCACTACGCCGCGTTGGTTACCGCGACCCCAAAACCGGCAAACACTACGTGTTTCTCACCAACCATTTCGACTTGGACGCCAAAACCATCGCCGACATCTACCAGGCCCGTTGGCAAGTCGAATTGTTCTTCAAATGGATCAAGCAGAACCTGAAAATCAAATCCTTTATCGGAACCCGTAAAAATGCGGTGATGACCCAAATTTGGATTGCTTTATGCGTCTATCTGCTGTTAGCTTTTATCAAGTTTCAATCCGGACTGAACAAAACAATGCAACAAATTCTTCGCTTATTGCAGCTTAATCTGTTTGACAAGCGGGAACTCATGGCCTTGCTACGTGACAGCCCTCCTCAACCGCCTCAGAACAGCCCCATACAGATGGCGTTATGGTGAAAGTTAACGGGACAGCAGTGATATACGATATAAGATTATTTTACTGCAAAAATAACCGATTTGTCTTGAATCAATACGAAAAACTTAATTAATGAACCGGCTCCAGAGAGATTATCGATTGGAAAAATCAATAAATCCGTTACGGTTGGGCATTTTAATGTTTGGCAGGGTTTTGGCGTCGATAATCCGGTCTTCTTCGATGATTCCATTGAGAAACAACAAATAAGCAGTGACCGAATAAAGTTCACCGTTGGTCAATGAGCCGGGCGCATTAAGGGGCATCGAGCGGCGAGTGAAATCGAAAATTGTCGTCGCATACGGCCAGTAGGTGCCGATGGTTTTTTCAGGATACTCACTGGTTAATCCCATTTGTGCACCAGCGAGTTGATCACCGACACCGGTACCTAATCCGTTTTCACCATGACAGGCGATACATTTATTCTTATATATATTTTCACCTTCACTGACATTGCCCTCGCCTTTTGGTAGTCCTTCACCATCGGGAAAGACATTTAAATTCCACGCAGCCACGTCTGCTTTCGAGGCGGGTCGTGCCAGACCCGGCCCCTGGTGTTCAGCGAGTACTGGATTAATCCCAGCCGCTATCAATACTGATATCAGAATCGGAAGACTCTTTTTCATCTTTGTCATATACATGTGAAACAAAACCATCGCTATCAACTTGCCAGTTGATGATGGCGTTGTAGTGAAAGAAACCATGACGGCCACGTTGCTTAACCAGTTCACTGCGTTCGGGTTGTACGTAACCGGTTTCATCGGTAGCACGGCTTTTTAATACCGCAGGTTTGCCATCCCAATACCACGGTAAACGGAAACGGGTAAAGGCACGGTCCAGTACTGGTTCCTGTAATTCGGCTTCAGCCCAGGTCTTGCCGCCATCGGCAGAAACATCAACCTGTTTTATCTTGCCTCTTCCTGTCCACGCTAAACCTGTAATCTGATACAGGCCTTTTTCTTTTAATAACATGTTTGCCGATGGCGATGTGATCATCGACTTGGCTTCAATAAAAAAGGTAAACATCCTTGACTTGCCATCGGGTAGTAACTCGGTATAACGCGAAGTCTCGTTACGTGACATCACCGGTTTATCGGTAATGTGTAAACGACGTAACCATTTCACATTTAATACGCCTTCCCAACCGGGCAATATTAAACGTAACGGGTAACCGTTTTCCGGGCGGATGCGTTCACCATTTTGGTATAAAGCAAGAAAACCATCCTCCATCGCCTTTTCAATCGGGATCGACATCTCCATGGCAAAGGCATCAGCCCCTTCGGCGATGATCCACTTCGCCTTATCACTTACCCCGACTTCATCCAATAAAACGGAAAGTGGCACTCCCGTCCATTCGCTACAAGATGCCATTCCATTAAAATAACCGGCTTCTGATTTCGAAGGTTGTTTATTCCAGCCGGCATTACTGTTGCCGCCACATTCAATGAAACAGATTTTGGATTGCATGGGATAACGTAACAGATCGTTAATAGTAAAAAACGAATCCTGTTTCACCATGCCATGAATAAGTAATTTATGTTTGGCCGGATCGATTTCTGGCACTCCATTATGGTGCCGTTCATAATGTAAGCCGTTTGGCGTAATCGTACCTTCCATTAGATGTAATGGTGTCCACGATACTCCATTACCGGGTACCGCCTGGTTTTGCGTTGGGAAACGCACCATACGATCTTCAAATTTTGATGGCATACCATAGGTCGAAAATGGTGCGCCGGGTTGCTTCATCCAGGGAGGGTGTGCCGGATCAAAATCAGTACCTGCTTCAGAATTGGATAATGCCATCGTTGAGACTGAGGCCAGGCTTGTAATTGCACCAAACTGAAGCCCCTTCTTTAAAAAAAGACGGCGATCAAGTAAACCATTACCGGCAACCTGATGTTCTTCCAATAGCGGATCGCTTGTACGATCTATTGCCATTTTCTGCCCCTTGATATATTTATTATTGCAGATAATTAAAGTCTATTTCTTTAGTAGTATAAACTTTACTTAAGTTTCAATCAGCCAACATTCCATATAAAAAATGTAAATATGTACAATTAGTGCAATATGACAAAACTTATATAATAGTTAGATAATACAGCCTGGAATTCCTATACTTAATATATAATGATTTTTATCTTGAGAAATAAATATTATTCAGTGAATTGCACCAATCATAATTACATAAAAACATGTCTTCATGATAATGATGAACGAAGATTTCAGATTTTCTGACATTGTTGACTACGCTAACGATATCGTCATCGTTACCAAGGCACATCCTGATGACGTTACTCACCAGACAATTGTCTATGTTAACTCAGCTTTCACAACAATTACCGGATACACTGCCGAAGAAGCTATTGGCAAAAAAGCAAAACTTCTGGAATTGTTTGGAACTGATGAAGAAGAGAAAAACAATGTATCTCAGTCACTCAGCAACAAGGAACCTGTCAGAGCAACAGTCCAATCCCGTACTAAATCAGGTGAAGATCTCTGGATAGACATCAGTATTGTTCCTATTAAAGACGGCAAAGGCGAATATGCATATTTCGCTTCTATTGAGCGCGATGTCACTAATGAAAAAAATTTATTAATTGAACTGGACCGGCTTTCCAACCAGGATCCTTTGACAGGACTCTACAACCGCAGGGCCCTGAACAGAGCCGCTGAACAGGAATTATCCCGTTATCATCGTTCAAATATACCTTTCAGTTTTATCATGCTGGATCTTGACCACTTTAAAGCTATTAATGATATGTATGGTCATTCGGCAGGCGATAAAGTCCTGCAGGAAGTTTCTGATTTAATCATTCATGAAAAACGTGAATACGATTTTGCAGCACGGATTGGTGGTGAGGAGATGTGCATTATGTTACCTGATGCTCCACTGGAACAGGCAAAAAACTATGCCGAAAGACTGCGAATCAAGATTTCAGAATTAAACATTCACCTTGGTGAAGAAGACATAACGATCACTGCCAGTATGGGAGTAACCGAAACCGAGACAGAAGATGAATCCATTAAACAAATTTTGAAACGTGCAGACAAAGCCTTGTACGATGCAAAAGCAGCTGGACGTAATTGTATTAGAATCGCTGAAACAATAAAAAATTAATAGTTATTATATAAAGTTCCAGGTTTAAAACTGATGGCTTTCCAAATCCGATTTGTGTAGCAAGAATATACCTTCACCGCCATTCTCAAAATCCAGCCAAATAAAAGGTAATTCCGGATGCCGTTCGATCAAGGCATCCATACTATTACCCACTTCAACTATCAGGATACCGTCATCATTTAAATGATCTGATGACTGTTTTAATATTTTGTCTACCAGAGCCAAACCATTATCGTCTGCTTCCAATGCATGTCCCGGTTCATGTCGGTACTCTTCAGGCAAGGTCTGCATTTCCTGACTACTGACATAAGGTGGGTTACTGATAATGATGTCGTATTTTTGTGAATCAAGTTGTTTGAAAAGATCTGATTTATAAAGATGAACACGATCAGTTAAGTTATGTTCACTTATATTTAACTTTGCAACATCAAGTGCATCATCATCAATATCAACCGCATCTATTTGTGCATTCGGAAAAACATGGGCACAGGCTATTGGAATACAGGCACAACCAGTCCCGATATCCAGAATTCGTTCAACCTCTTCAGGTTTAATCCAGGGCGTAAATTCAAAATTAATTAATTCTGCTATCGGCGAACGGGGAATCAAAACTCGCTCGTCAACATAACACTTATGACCCGCGAACCAGGCCTGGTTTACCAGGTAGGCAACGGGGATTCTTTGTTCGATTCGTTTATTAATTAAATCTTTTATTCTGGCGACGGTATTTTCGGACAACGGCTCATCCAGTTTTTCTTCATCGCAATCAAACTCAAGTCCGGCGACCGTCATTACCAGATAAAAAGCTTCATCGGCTGCATTGTCAGTACCGTGCCCATAATAAAGGTCAGCTTTATCAAATTGTTGCTCAGCAAAATGGATCAGTTCTCGTACAGTGAATGTAGCACTCACAACTGTTACTCGCTTTTTATTAAAGAATTAGTTTAAGGGGTTGTAGCCAGGAATC
>JBNLAL010000159.1:0-4510 GCA_050302115.1 Gammaproteobacteria bacterium
AAAGTGGTTTATATAAACCACATTAAGCGAATTATTTCATCCAATTCGGTCATAAATTATATTTTTAAAATACTATTATTTACTTTAATTATATTTTTTATCTTATTGTTTTATATTGTTTTTTTAACATAATAAAGCTGCTGGCACGAATATCGCTCTGTGTATTTTAATTATTAATTTTGAACATTTTAGGAGAACTACAATGCAATGGTCTACACCTGAATACAACGATATCCGTTTTGGTTTTGAAGTCACCATGTATATCAACAACAAATAGGCATAGTTTTACATAAGGCTAATTGTTGGATCTTAAGTAACCCTCTTCTTCTAGTTTAGTTTGGGAGAAGCCAACCAGATTGGTATCAGAACGTGTCGCTCTGAGACCTTATCTCGCTTATGATTCACGTCTAATAAAATTTTAACAAATAAAAAAATAACTATGCATATTCGTCTTTTAGGAACTGGCGCAGGCGGAGGTTTTCCACAGTGGAACTGCAACTGCCATAACTGCAATCGACTTCGCTCTGGCACGATTAAGAGTACTGCCAGAACTCAATCTTCAATCACCGTGAGTGGTAATGGTACGGACTGGGTATTGTTTAATGCCTCTCCCGATATTCGTGCACAAATTGAATCTTTTCATCCATTACAACCGGCAAGACAGGTTAGAGATACCGGTATTTGTTCAATCATCTTATGCGACGGACAGATTGACCACACGACTGGATTGATTATCCTCCGTGAACATGACAAGCCCTGGGACGTCTACTGTACGGAAGCTGTCTATGAAGACATGACTACCGGATATCCGTTGTTCAACATACTGGGTCATTTTCGCGGGGTTAATTGGCATAAAGTTGAGACCGACCAACAATCGTTCACAATTCCCAAGGCGGATAACTTAATTTTCACTGCTGTTCCACTCAAAAGTGAGGCTCCACCTTATTCTCCTCACAGGCATAACACGGTTCCGGGTGATAATGTCGGTTATAAAGTAGAAGATACTTCGACTGGAAAAAATTTATTTTATGCTCCCGGTCTAGGTGTCATTGAAGAGCATGTACTTGAATACATGAAGAATGCAGATGTTGTACTTGTTGACGGAACGGTCTGGACCAATGATGAAATGTCACGGCATGGAATCAGTGAGAAGCTGGCCAGCGAAATGGGTCATTTGGATCAATCCAGTAAAGGTGGAATTATGGAAATTTTGAGTAGTTTGGATAAACCTCGCAAAATTTTGATCCATATTAATAATACAAATCCGATACTCGATGAAGAATCGGACGAAAGGAAACAACTTGATGCATTAGGTATCGAAGTATCATACGACGGTATGGATATTCAAATATAGTAGTTGGAGAATTCATAAAATGAGTGAAGATAGAAAACCCTGGACCAAAGAAGAATTTGAAGAAAAATTACGTGAAAAGTCCAAGTATTATCATAGAAACCATGAGTTCCATATTTTAATGAATGAAGGCAAATTGGATAAAGAAGCCGTACGAGGTTGGGTAGCTAATCGCTTCTATTACCAGGTTGCCATCCCTGTGAAAGATGCGGCGATTATGTCCAATTGCTGGGATCGTGAAGTACGCCGTCACTGGATACAACGTATTATTGATCATGATGGAAATGAAAATGATTCTGGAGGCATCGAGGCATGGCTTGAACTAGGAGACTCTGTTGGTCTTGATCGTGAAGATTTATGGACCCATAAACACCTTTTACCGGGTGTTAAATTCGCAATTGATGCTTACGTAAATTTTGCCAAACAACAACCCTGGCAAGTTGCTGCAAGTTCATCCCTGACTGAACTATTTGCACCAACAATTCATAAAGATCGCATTGACAACTGGCCGGATAAATATCCATGGATAGATCAATCTAAGGGTTACCGTTATTTCAGTAAGCGTTTAACTGAAGCAAGACGTGACGTGGAACGAGGACTGGAAATTACACTAGACTATTATAAAACGCGTGAACAACAAGAGATGATGCTGGACGTTTTACAATTCAAGCTGAATGTCCTATGGACGATGTGCGATTGTATGTGGATGGCTTATATAGAGAAAAAGCCTCCTTATCATAACTGCGAATAGAGTGATTTATTATGCTAAAAGATGAAACAGATAAAGCAATTGGTCTGGACGTAATTCCAACATTTGCACCAACACACAGACTTCAATGGGAAGAAGCTCAGGATTGCCATGTCATCCTTTATCCTGAAGGCATGGTCAAATTAAACCCAAGCTCAGCAGAGATTTTACAGCAGTGTGATGGCAACAAAGACGTGAAACAAATTATTGAAGATTTGCAGAAAAAGTATTCGGAAGCAGATCTTGAAAAAGATATTCTAAACTTTTTGGAGGTAGCCCATGGCAACGGCTGGATCAGAACAAAATAAAATACCACAACCTTTATGGTTATTGGCCGAACTAACATATTCCTGTCCGTTACAGTGCCCCTACTGTTCAAATCCAGTCAACATGGCAAATGTAAAAAATGAATTATCAACAGATGACTGGATTAGAGTACTTCGTGAAGGCCGAAAAATGGGAGCAACCCAGCTGGGTTTTTCAGGCGGCGAACCATTAACCCGGCCAGATCTGGAAGAACTCATTGCAGAAGCCAGACAACTCGGATTCTATACAAACCTGATTACTTCAGGCGTAGGCATGGATGAAAAGCGTATAAAGGCGTTCAAGGATGCGGGACTGGATCATATTCAGGTCAGTTTTCAGGCAAGCAGTGAAGAATTAAACAACTTTATTGCAGGCACTAATGCCTTTGAACATAAAAAAGAAATGGCGCGCCTGGTTAAAAAATACGGATATCCCATGGTACTTTGTTTTGTTTTACATAGAAAAAATGAAGATCAAATCAGAGATATCCTTGACCTGTCTATTGCTCTGGAAGCAGATTATGTTGAATTAGCGACCACTCAATATTATGGCTGGGCCTATCATAATCGCGAACAATTATTGCCAACGAAAGCTCAATTGGCACATGCAGAGGAAGTGGCTAAGGAATATCAGGAAAAAATGAAGGGAAAGATGAAAATCTATTATGTCATTCCTGATTATTTCGAAAATCGACCCAAAAGGTGTATGGATGGCTGGGGTAAAGTTTTTCTGACTATTACACCTGATGGAACTGCCCTGCCTTGTCATGCGGCCAGACAATTACCGGGGCTGGAATTTCCTAATGTAAAAGATCATAGTGTTGACTGGATATGGAACGAATCTCCAGATTTTAATAAATTTCGTGGTTTAGACTGGATGAAAGAACCTTGTCGGTCTTGTCCGGAAAAGGAAAAAGATTTAGGTGGTTGTCGTTGCCAGGCATATATGCTGACTGGAGATGCCAGAAATGCTGACCCGGTATGTGATAAATCACCTCACCATAATAAAATTGTCGAATTGGTGGAAAAGGTTGATGAATTGGCAGGCAAACCTGAATTTGAGGAGAAACCTCTAATCTTCAGAAATATGAAGAATTCAAAAAAGATTATTTCTGATCAAGAAACTGAAACAGTTTAGCTTTTTAATTATCAGCGTGTAAAATTGCCCAGGCTACATCAGCAGCCTGGCGATTAGGTTTTACATCATGTACTCGAAATATCTTCACTCCTGCCTGAACCCCTAGGACCGTTGTCGCAATTGTTGCACCAATCAATTCATCTGGAGAATTAACTGTACAAATTGATCCCATAAATCGTTTACGGCTCGTACCTAATAAAACCTTATAACCTGAATCCACAAATTTTTTCAGATTATTAAGCAAAGTTAAATTATGTGGTTTAGTTTTTCCAAAACCTATGCCTGGATCAATTACCAGATTATTTTCATCAATTCCCTTTCTAACACATTCTTCTGCCCTGTTTCTTAAAAATAATTCAATATCTGTAATTAAATCATCATATGTAGGATCATTCTGCATGGTTTCAGGAGAACCTTGCATATGCATAATGATGTAAGGACATTGTTTACTTGAACAAAGTTCTATTATTTCAGGATCATCATTACCGCCCGAGACATCATTTACAATTGTCGCACCGGCAGCAAGTGCAGCCTCAGCCACCTTTGAGCGTGTCGTATCAATACTAATCTCAACATGTTTAGGAATTGTTTTACTGATGGCTTCAATAATATGTACAACTCGTTCTATTTGTTTATCAACAGTAATGCGTTTTGAACCTGGGCGACTTGATTCACCACCGATATCAATAATGTCAGCTCCTTCATCGATCATTTGTTTACCATGATTAATCGCAGATTCAATAGTATTAAACTGTCCACCATCAGAAAAACTGTCTGGAGTCACATTTAAAATACCCATAATCAAGGGACCATGTCGTTGTAAAACACTCACGATAGTTTCTCTGCGATTTCATTCGTTGCAGTAATTAATGCATCAATCATTGCAGGCTCTCCGGCTAGATGACCTGCATCTTTTACTATAACAAGTTTTGACTTAGGCAATGCCTTATGAACAAGCCATGAAGATT
>JBNLAL010000160.1:0-4501 GCA_050302115.1 Gammaproteobacteria bacterium
TTGAAGAATTTTTCTTCTTTTTTCTTTGAAGTTTTTTTTATGGTTTTTCTTTTTATTGGTTGGTCTTGCGCTTTTCCGTTTTCGTATAACAGACAGTAACAATACGGTTTGTTTCAAAGTACCGTACTATCCCTGGTTGCCCGCACTGTTTTGTCTTTCAACACTGTTCATGTTTTATGCGAGCGTCACCTATGCTTTCGAACAACGGCATCCGGAAGCCTACTGGATCATCATCATTATGATCGTGGGTCTTATTGCCAGTGTTTACGATCCAAAATCCAAAATCAAAAGGGTCAGTGTCGATTGATTAGATAGATTTAGTTAAAAGGATTTTAACTTTGCGGGATCAGATCATCTTCCCACTTTTCAACCTTGGCAGGCGTTTCATCTTTTAACAGAGACACGAACGTGTCCAGGGCTTGTCGCGCATCTCCCAGGGGATAATAAAATGCATCCCAGTTTTCACTGTCTTCTCCATCATGATTGGGGATGACATGTTGATAGTGTTGTGCTTCCTGTAACTCAACATAGGCACTTGCTGCTCTTTTTTCGATGTTCTCAAGATCTTTGAGTGATAGCTCTCCCTTTTGGCGTCGTGTACGTCGCAATAACTTTCTTCTCATCACATCGGTGATCAAATCGGGAAGCGAAACGGCGGGTTCCGTTGATTTTAGAAACAGGATTTCGTCGCGCGACAACAGTGACATAAACATACTCAGCTGTTTCACGTTAGCCAGTGCATTATGGGTTAATAGTACGTGCCCAATAAAAGGGTTACCCTCGAAGAGCACATTGCCTTTGCTGAGTAATGAGGACAACTCCTTCAAGTCCAAAGCCTGCAGATCGCCACGAACGTCCATGACGATAAAACCTTCCTTTTGTTTGAGACCTTCAATTTCAGAGCGCGGACGGAAGTAATAGTCGACACCGTCTTTTTCTCCGGGACGGGCAGAACGACTGTTGTAGAGGACAAGTGGTTGTAAAGAGTCGTGAAGCTCAGGATAAAGCCTGGCAAGGGCGCGAACCAAAGGACTTTTACCGGCGCAGGATGGGCCAGAGAGAATAACAAGACGCCCGTCTTGTTTGTGAGTCATGTTTTCCTCCTTATCAGACCACTCGGTCATGTCGACACAATCATTCATAAACTTATATAAAAGTGTATCGATGACACAGTAGAAAAACACTGTGTCAAAATAATTTGAATTACTTATGAAGTATAGTCAAAGGGGGTAGTCTAATGACATAGACCTGAATATTTTTAACCGGATTTCTTTTCAATGTATTCATCCATGCGATTTAACAAACGCCACCATTCGGTATCATCTTCACGATAAATTCGAATGGCTCCGGCACGAACCAGGATTTTTCTTAACTCATCTTCATTAAAACCGCCGAGATGTTTTTGCAAGGTATCAAATGAACGATCAGTATACGATTTATGGTTTAGGAAATGCCGGGCTGTTTCTTCGGCCATAAAGTCGGTTTTATATTGTTCACGTAATGCAGCGAGTTGATGAGCATGGGATTGTTTGTTGAGAAAGTAGGTGATTCCACCACCTACCAGCGTACCGAGTAATGATGCGAGTGTCGGATCCATTTATTTTTCTCCTTTTTCATCATTTTAGTAATCATATAAGTCTATGTATACATTAGCAAATTACCAAGAACAGATTATTATCTACCTATAAACAAGCATTTTATAAACATAATTAAATACCAAAGTGAAAGTACAGTAATTTGTTACTTATTGACTACACTATTAAAGAGGGTGGAGATCATGTGTGAAAAGCAATGTAAGCACATGACATTGAAACATATGAAGGGTTAACTAAATAAAGGAGCCCTTATGGATATGCAAACAACTTCATCTGAAACAGATCAGGATAATCACTCTCCTACCAAAGTTACTAGTATTCTATCTACCAGGCATAATTATCAAAAAGAATTCCATTCTTTTTTAAAGCGCATTTACAAACAAGGTGGTGTTGAAAGTTTGGCGAACAGCCTGCCTTTTGTCATGGGCGCGTTTGTCGTGACGGTGAATGCCAAAATCGTTGCGGCTAATGATGCGTTTCTAAAACTTATCGGTTACGAACGCGATGATATTTATGGACAAGAGGCGATGAAAATTGTTTGTAAAGATGATCGAAAGATGGCGTCTAAACGGATCCTTGAACATAATCCGGAACAATATCAATTACGCTTACTGACCAAAGACAAAAAAATTAAATATGTCACGGCATCTCCACTCAGGATTGAAATTAAAAACACTGTTTTCAGGTTAACAGAATTTATTGATAACACAGCGCTGGTCGAACTTCAGAACGAGCAGATTAATACATTGAAGAAAACGGCAATGGCCTTAAGTGCCACGATTGAAAAGCGCGATGCCTATACTGTCGGTCACATGAGTCGTACTGCCGCTATATCTGTTGAGATTGCAAAACTTTTAGAGTTGGATCAAAAAACAATAAATGCAATCGAACTGGGTGCCAGCATTCATGACATTGGCAAGATTGCCGTGCCGATCGAAATCCTGACAAAACCGGCCAGACTCGAACCGCACGAATGGGAATTTATTAAACGCCATCCCACTACAGGTTATGAAATCCTGGGGGATATTGATTTCAATGAACAGGTTAAAAATATTGTTCTGCTACATCATGAACATCAAGATGGTTCCGGTTATCCTAATGGTCTGGCTGGAAATGATATTCCCTATGAAGCATCGATTGTCGCAGTGGCGGATTCTTTGGAAGCTATCGCTGGTATTCGTCCTTACCGAAAAGCGCTCTCATTTAATGAAGCCATTGGAATCATGAAACAAAATTCTGAAAAATATCATCCAAGATCATTAGCTGCCGCCTGTCATCTGGTTGATAGTGGTTTATTGAATGGTCAGGAGTTTGGTATTCACTAGAAAATTATTTAAGGAATTAAAAAGGTGTTGATTCCTTATAGTTCATTCTTCTTTTAATACAACTTTCATGTTTCCAGGTCTTGCCCATTCATGACAAAGATCTGAAATATACGCCACGACTTCAGAGTGAGGTACATGGTTTGGGATACTTATATCATTAGCGATTCTTTTCTTGCCTTCATTTCCGAGGTAATACACTTTCCATTCGTCGTCTATACGGGAAACTTCAACTTCTTTACCAAAAACGTTTAACTTCATAACACTTATACTTTTACAAACAATTATTAAAAGCTTCAGCTTTCTTTAACTTTTATGAGTTTTTGCACTTACAACCTTTGGGTGCGCCAATATAAGGACGTTTGTTCTTCGGGTCTGTTGATGAGTTGCCAAAATTTTTAACGGCTTGATAGACGAACCATGCACGAATTGTTGACATCCCATCTTCGACACACATTGTTTTGAGTAATTCATCAGCATAGTTTTTTTTATCGCGGTCGATCTTATTCTCTCGCATGAGTTGATACAGGGCATCGTGTACCAGTGAGCCACGCATAAAATTTAGTGTATCTACCGTAGGGCCTGAAGGGCCATCCCAGGCATAACCGGTTTTTATTCTAAGAGAACCTTCGCTACTAAGATCGATATAACTAGTCGTGATGTCCTGATCGGGCTTTATTTCGATTTTTACAACATAGTCTTCATAAAGCTGATACTTATAACCTTTTCTGTAACAGATACATTCCATCGTATTCTCCGGTATTGATTAAGTCATGACATATATACAATTAAAGGGCTCTGACCCCTTTAATTCACTTTAATCCATTTATACACGTTTAATATTGTAATTTCGTTTAACGTTTTGGGTTATTCTATACCAATGTGATTCCTTCACCCTTCTTTGATGAAAGTCGAAAGCCTCTTGGTTTTCGAACTCTTCATATACGTTCAACCTATTAGGCATTTCATCGTCCCGCTTGACCTCAAATAAAATGCATCCACTCTCTTGTCTTGTTAACTTGATATGAACTGGAAGCTCCTGAATTACAGTCTCAAGATCTTCTTTGGGAACTTCTATGTATCCTTCCAATATTATTTTTGTCACTTCTTTGATCTCATATATGCATTACTATGTTTAGGGGGCGCTTTGTCCCATAAACTTATATAGGAGTGTATATGTGACATAACAGCAAACCTCCTTGTATCAATGAATTAATTTTAAGAAGTATAGTCCCTTGCTATTTTTTATGCAGCTAATCGACGGGATTTACCGTTGTTAAAAACTCTGAATTCTCCTTTTTCCATACAATGCCATTGTTCGTTTTCGGTGAGGGCGTGGGAAGCGACAACGGTAACAACATCATCTTTATCCAGTCGTTTTCTAAAATCAATGACTTCGCCGGTGTCGATCAGGCGGGCTTCGTTGAAGGGATATTTACGCGTGGTCCAGCACATACGGTTGCTGCAATAGGCATACATATAACGTGAATCACTTAAGAGGAAACTGAAGATACCAAACTGGTTGATCTCTTTTGCCACGGCTTCGATAAATTTCCATAATTCTTTATTGCTATTCGGTCGTTT
>JBNLAL010000161.1:0-4492 GCA_050302115.1 Gammaproteobacteria bacterium
AATTCGTTGTAACTCATAAAAAGCATCATAAGTTGTTGGTTCGATAAAGCTAACAGTGATGTCCTGGCGTTGTGCCAGACCAAACTCAATGTCTATCATAAATTCAACAGCATCTTTAAAAAAAGTACCGACTACCATGATGGCACAGGCAAGGGCAATACCAATAATAGACATGGCCGATTTAATCGGCTTTCGTTCGATATGACGAATAACCATTCGTGATGGTTGTGAAAAAAAATGTGTTAGTCCAATCTCTTCAATAATTCCTTTATTATATTTTGCAGGTGGTTCAGGTTGCATGGCTTCCGCAGGAGGTAATTTAACAGCACGATTAACAGCGAAAATAGTTCCTGCACCTGCGGCAAGAAAAGTAATTACACAGGCTATAGCAATAATTTCAGTGCGTAATTCGTATTCGAGATAAGGTAAGCGGTAGAATGTTGTATAGACCTCACTTAAACCATGCCCTAACCAGATTCCTGCTGCTGTGCCTATTAATAGTCCAGTGACAACAATAAAAGTTACATAGCCCAGGTAATGCAAGCCAACTTCCATATTGCTATAACCAAAAGCCTTTAAAGCTGCAATTAATTCGCGTTGCGTGCTTATAAGACGAGTGATGACGACATTTAATAAAAAAGCAGCAATGCCTAAAAAAATAGTGGAGAACATTCCCGCCATCTGTCCAAGTTGATCTATATCGCTCTGAAAAATCCGATGTGACATTTGCCATTGCCGTTCACGTGCATCCTTACCGCCATAAGGTTCAAGTAATATATCCAGTTGTTGTATGACATCCTGAATGTTTGCGCCGGCTTGAACTGTTAATACAATATCATTAAAGGCTTTATCCATTTCGAAAGCCTTACCCAGGACATCACGTGCCATCCATAACACGCCAAAACGTTTAAAGTCGGGCATGATACTACCGGGTGCAACCTGATAAATAAATTCAGGCGACATGGCTATGCCAACGATTCTTAGTTTTTGTAAATGACCTTTAATGATTATTTCAATGGAATCACCGGGATTAAGATTATGTCCTTTGGCAAAGACTTCATTTAGAATTACTTCATCATCACGTTCCGGGTCAACGTAACGTCCTTTGAGTAGATGCAGTTTATTAACAAGTGGATCACCATAGTCCGGTACGGACAATACTTGCCCGATAATTGGATCAGTATAATTTTCAACAGCAAGTTTGACAGGAGCAACAACCCTGGTTTCAACCTTGTCGACACCGGGTATTTCTTCAATTCGAGATCGCAGGCTTTCCGGCGCACGATTAACTGTCGTGAAGACATCGGCAAAATTGTAATCGCGATAATAGGCGTCTCTGGTTAACACAAGTGCATCAAGAGTGGTTAGTGACATAATAAATGTGGATACTCCTGCCGCGATAACCAGCAGAATAGCCAGAACTTGTCCCCAGCTTGATTTTAATTCTCGAAATAATTTTTTATTAATAGCTTTCAAATTTACCATTTAATCTCTTGTGGAGATATTTTTGTTTCGTTGATATCAATACCAGAGATTAAACCATCACTTAAATGGATAACACGGTCAGCCATACCTGCTATTGCCGCATTATGTGTAATAACAACAGTAGTAGTTCCGAGTTCTCTGTTTATACGTTCAATCGCCTCAAGTACAATGACACCGGTTTCTGAATCCAGTGCGCCAGTAGGTTCATCACAAAGCAGGACAGTCGGGTTTTTTGAGATAGCTCGTGCTATGGCAACACGTTGTTGTTCTCCACCGGACAATTCTGAAGGAAAATGATTGAGTCGAGAAGATAATCCCACCAATTCTAATGCCTGTTCGGGCTTCATAGGATTGCTGGCTATTTCGGTCACAATAGCAACATTTTCCAATGCAGTTAGGCTGGGGATCAGATTATAAAACTGGAATACAAAACCGACATGGTAACGACGATAATGTGTCAGTTCAGCTTCGCTTGCATGGGCCAGATCATGATCGTGATAATATACATCGCCTGATGAAGGTTGGTCTAAACCACCAAGAATATTTAGATAGGTTGATTTTCCACTTCCAGATGCACCGAGTAATACAACCAACTCACCTGGATATAATTCGGAATCAATCCCACGTAATGCATGAACCTTTACTTCTCCCATGACATAGGTCTTGGTTAATCCACATGTCTGAAAGACAAGCTTGTTTTTATTACTGGTTGCTGTACGTGTGTTCATGGAAGTAAATTCATTTCATCACCCAAGATTTTTTTCCAGTTGACGAATGCTAACCAGAATAAAAACAATAGCAAAACCGGTCAAGATCAGATAATCAACCCATAAATCCGTGAAGGTATTCATTTTAAGTAATAGCCCACGAATTATCTCAACAAAGTATGTAAAAGGTATGACATAAGCGATAGGTCTGATATAAGCCGGCATGGCTTCAAGTGGAAAGATAAAGCCCGATAGCAGAATAGAAGGAATAAGTATAAAAATAGATATAAAAATGGCCTACTGTTGTGTTTGACTGATAGTTGATATAGCCAGTCCCATTGCGATTAACCCGGTAACATAAATTAGAGCAAGTAAAAATAATAATGACTGTGATATAGGTAATGGGATATCAAATAAATTCCATCCAAGAATGAGAATAAGATAGAAATCTGTGAATGCAATAAGGACATAAGGAATAATTTTTCCAAAAATAAACTGTGTTCGTGTTATAGGACTAACAATTACTTGTTCCAGCGTGTTATTTTCACGTTCACGAACGATGGCGGTACTAGTCAGGATTAAGGCAATTTGCATGATTAATACACCTATCACACCGGGTAAAAAAAACCATGTCTCACGTTTATCCGGATTAAACAGTATATCCAGATCCAGCTTAAAGGGATCTGTTGCGATCACAACAGGTTCAGCATCCGCATCCTGGAAATACATATTATTGGTTACTTTTTCGTCGGTTATAGCATCTTTATTATTATCCATTGCCGTAGCGAGCGATGGCATTGTTCCATCGACATACATCTTTACCCATGGTTGTTTATTTTCTGTTAGTTTTTCTGAAAAATCAGCTGCAATAAATAATCCTGCCTTGGCTTTTCCGCGACGAATATCATCGATTATGCTTTGTTCATCTTGAACTTCATAAAGTTTGAAATAGCCTTCGCTCCATATGTTTGTTTTAATTAGATCAGAGAAAAGAGAATGATCCTTGTCTACGTAAGCCATTTTGACATTTTCCGGTTCCAGTTTTAATGCCAGTCCAAACAGAATAAAGAGTATAAGCGGCATCATAATAATAAATGCAATTAAACGTGGATCCCTCCGTAACTGTATAAATTCCTTACGTATAAATGCAAAAACATGATTCATTATGGCTGATTTTCTCCTGTTAATGTCATAAAGACATCTTCGATATTAACCGGGGCTTCATGCACAGCGATATCTTTGCCGGTATGTTTCTGTATAAGCATCTGTAATTCATCTCTATTTATTATTTTATCAACAACGATACGAAGCTCTTCTCCATATTGGTTTAACAAATGAACGTTTTTTTCAGCCATTAATTGCCGTGAAAGGTCAGGGTCATAATTTGCCCGACAGGAAAAAACTTTATATTCATGAAATGATTGTTTGATTTGTGCCGGGGTGCCTGCTTTAATTATTTTCCCCTGATGGATAAACGCCAGTTGATGACAGCGTTCAGCTTCTTCCATGTAATGTGTCGTAACAAAAATACTCTTGCCGGAAACGGCCAATTCATAGAATTGTTCCCATAGTTCTTTACGTGTTACAGGATCTATTCCTGCTGTTGGCTCATCGAGAAATATTAGGTCGGGGTTATGGGTGATAGCACAGGCTATAGATAATCGTCGTTTAAAACCACCTGATAACGTAGAGGCGCGGTGGTTTGAAAATTTGCTTAAATTATATCTACGAAGTAATTCCTCAAGTTCATTTTTTGAAATACCTCGATAAAGACCGGCATAAAAAAGCAGGTTTTCATTGACGGTCAATTCAGGGTATAAGGCAAAATGTTGAGCGACATATCCAATCTGTTTTTTGATGGTCCTGGCTTGTGTAGACAGATCTTTTCCAAGTATTTTTATGTTACCCGCATTTGGTGAGATAAGACTGGTCAACATACGAATCGTTGTGGACTTGCCTGCCGCATTGGGGCCTAATAAACCAAATATCTGCCCCTTGTTAACTTCAATATCAATATGGTCAACGGCCAACTGAGAATTGAATTCCTTAGTAAGATTTTTTGCTTCAATAACGATAGACATTATTTAGGAAATAGTTTTCCGGCAGTTATAAGATAAGGCCTTTTCGATTTTCAATATTTGGTTCTGTTATGACTTCTTCTCTGAATCGATCTTGTAATGCAGGCATCATTTTAAAGTAGGGTAGAATGATATCAGATGTGGATGATTCGAAATCATCGAATGAACCATCAAAATGTACCTTTCCTTCATGCAACATAATAGTTCTTGGACGTAAACGAC
>JBNLAL010000162.1:0-4484 GCA_050302115.1 Gammaproteobacteria bacterium
AATGAGGTAATCTGATGGAAGTTATCTTACTTGAAAAAGTACACAAACTGGGTGAACTTGGCGATCAGGTCAATGTTAAACCAGGTTATGGCCGAAACTATCTTATCCCAAGTGGCAAGGCCGTCTCTGCAACCGCTGATAACGTTGCTAAATTTGAAGCACGTAAGGCTGAACTGGAAAAACAACAGCAGGAAGCCCTTGCCGCTGCAAATGCGCGTGCTGAAAAAATGAATGGTATTAGCGTCAATATTACGCGTAAGGCCGGAGCCGAAGGGAAACTCTTTGGTTCAGTGGGTACGATTGATATTGCCGATGCGGTTAATGAAACGGGTATTGAGTTGGCCAAACAAGAAATACGGTTACCTGAAGGACCTATTCGTAGTACAGGCGAATTTGAGTTAGACGTTCAGCTTCATGCCGATGTAATGGCAACAATCAAGGTGGTTGTTGTAGCGGAAGAAGAAGCGTAATTCCAAACCGGGACAGCAATCGAACATATTCTGAAAATACGGGTGATATACACCCGTGTTATTAATCGGATCGTAACTGATCCAGGGGAGTTTGATGCAGGAAACGTTGCAAACGTCCTTGTCAGGTGATGTCGAAACAGCATCATTAAAGATACCTCCGCATTCCATCGAAGCCGAACAGGCTGTTCTTGGAGGTGTTTTCCTTGATAAGGATGCCTGGGACAAGGTCGCAGAACGTGTCCGTGAAGAAGACTTCTATCGTAAAGACCACCGAATCATCTTTCGAGCTATCCGCACCTTGAGTGATGAAGGCTCGCCTTATGATATCGTTACTGTCGCTGAATGGCTGGAAAACCACCAGTTACTGGATGATGCAGGAGGTATGCGTAACCTTGCTGCTTTGGCGGAAAATACGCCAAGTGCCAGTAATATCAGTGCCTATGCCGATATTGTTCGTAAACGTTCTATTCTTCGGCAGTTGATCCATGCAACGACAGACATCAACGATACGGTGTTTAATCCTCAAGGCCGTAGTAGTGAACAGATCCTCGAGTTTGCCGAACAAACAGTGTTCGAGATTGCCGAGCAGGAAAACCTGGGTAGAAACAAATATCAATCTATCAAGGAATATCTAAAGGAAGCACTGAACCGGGTTGACGAATTATTTCATAAAGACAGCCCCATCACCGGTATCGCGACGGGTTATGATGACCTGGATTTAAAGACTGCCGGGTTTCAACGTTCTGATTTAATCATTGTTGCCGGTCGACCTTCCATGGGGAAAACGGCCTTTGCCGTTAATATTGCCGAACATGCCGCCATCAAGGGAAAACAAAGTGTTGCGGTTTTCAGTATGGAAATGCCCGGTGAGCAATTGGCCATGCGTATGATGTCTTCCCTGGGTCGAATTGATCAGCATAAAGTGCGCACCGGTAGACTGGATGACGAAGATTGGCCACGCTTGACGTCTGCAGTCGGTATTTTGCAGGAAACTCGTATGTTCATCGATGATACCCCGGCACTGACACCTTCAGAATTAAGAGCCCGTTGTCGACGAATCTCCCGCGAACATGGTTTGGACCTTGTCGTTGTCGACTATTTGCAGTTGATGCAGGTGGCAGGTACAGCAGAAAACAGGGCAACAGAGATCTCTGAAATATCACGTTCCCTCAAAGCGATGGCAAAAGAACTCAATGTTCCTGTGATTGCCTTGTCTCAGTTGAATCGAAGCCTGGAACAAAGAACCGATAAGCGTCCCGTTATGTCAGATTTAAGGGAATCTGGTGCGATTGAACAGGATGCCGATGTTATTTTGTTTATCTATCGTGACGAAGTTTATGACGAGGAAAGTCCTGATAAAGGCATTGCAGAAGTTATTATCAGTAAACAACGAAATGGCCCGATAGGCAAAGTCAGACTCTCATTTCTTGGTCAATATACGCGCTTTGAAAATTATGTTGAGGATTATGCGCTTCCTCCGGTTGGGGTTTATGAATGACACGACCATCAAGGGTTGTCATTGATAAGCAGGCCCTGAAACATAATTTCCAGCGTACTAAAGAACTCGCTCCCCACTCCAAAATTATGGCCATCATCAAGGCTGATGCCTATGGTCATGGTATTGTACGTGTTGCCGAAATTTTATCCGAGGCTGATGCTTTTGGTGTGGCCTGTCTTGAAGAAGCGGAGCAGTTAAGAGCAGCATCGATTACTACACCTATTGTCTTACTTGAAGGACCGCATAAGGCAGTTGATCTGGAACGCATTGTTAAACTGAAACTGGATGTGGTTATTCATAACCTGCATCAGGTCACAATGTTGGAAAGTGCTGATTTAAGCAGTGAGTTACATGTCTGGATCAAGATTGATACTGGCATGCATCGTCTAGGGCTGCCTCCGGAAGTCTTTAATGACGTGATGGAAAGATTATCGAAGTGTTCAGGTATTAAGCAACCGGCTCGATTAATGACGCACCTTGCGGTAGCGAATGAAGTTAACCATCCATTAACTCAAAAGCAATTGAAACATTTTAAGCAAGTTTGTGAAAACCTTGAATTGGAAACAACGATTGCTAACTCGGCTGCAGTGATTAATTTTCCCGAAACACACACAGACTGGATACGTCCGGGCTTAATGTTATATGGGGTTTCACCGATCACTGACAGCACTGCCAGTGAGTATGGTTTGAAACCGGTGATGACACTGGAATCGGAATTAATTTCAATTCAACAACTATCAAAAGGTGAAACTGTGGGTTACGGGGCAACCTGGTGTTGTCCGGAAGACATGCCAGTGGGTGTCGTTGCGGCAGGTTATGGTGATGGGTTTCCGCGTCATGCTAAATCGGGTACACCGGTCTTGGTGAATGGTGTCCGTTGTTCATTAATCGGCCGTGCATCAATGGACATGTTAACAGTTGATTTACGTAATCAACCAAATGCAAAAATTGGTGACCGTGTTGTGCTATGGGGTGAGTCATTGCCGATTGAAGAAGTTGCTCAACATGCTGAGACAATTCCCTACGAATTATTGTGTGGTGTGCATAAACGTCTGGCCTTTATTGAAAAAAATTAATGGCAAAAATTAAACACAAATTCCAGTGCAATGAATGTGGTGCCGAAGCCCCCAAATGGGTAGGGCAATGTCCGGAATGTATGGCATGGAATACCTTGCAGGAGGTTTTAGTTGAAAAAATGGCTGCGAATACGAGTCGTTTTCGCGAACATCTTTCTGTCCCAAGTGAAGTTTGTCTATTAGCTGAAGTTGATAAGGAAGTGGATTCACGTGATCAAACAGGTATCTCCGAACTGGACAGGGTGCTCGGTGGCGGTTTGGTTAAAGGTTCGGTGACCTTAATTGGCGGTGATCCCGGAATCGGTAAATCAACATTACTTTTACAAACCTTATCCAGTTTAAATACACACACTGAAATAAACAGTTTATATGTTACCGGTGAAGAATCGGCACAACAGGTTGGTCTGCGAGGTAGCCGATTAAATTTACCGTTAGAATCGATAAAGATCCTGACCGAAAATCATCTTGAACGCATCATTGCTATTGCCAGTAAGGAAAGACCGAATGTCATAGTTATTGATTCCATTCAAACAATATATAGCGATATGTTGCAATCCGCTCCTGGTGCAGTGGGACAAGTCAGGGAATGTGCAGCGCAATTAGTACGTTTTGCCAAACAAACCAACATGGCTTTATTTCTGGTGGGGCATGTAACAAAAGATGGTTCATTGGCGGGACCAAGAGTATTGGAACATATGGTTGACACTGTTCTTTATTTTGAAGGAGACAGTAGCAGTCGTTTTCGTGTTGTTCGTTCCATAAAGAATCGTTTTGGTGCTGTAAATGAACTGGGTATCTTTGCCATGACCGATAAAGGTCTGCGTGAAGTGACCAATCCTTCCGCAATCTTTTTATCACGTTATGATGATCATGTACCGGGCAGCGCCATTATGGTAACTCGTGAAGGGACACGTCCCTTGCTGGTTGAAGTACAGGCATTGGTGGATCACTCTCATTTATCCAATCCTCGTCGTGTTGCTTTAGGCCTTGAACAGAATCGTTTGGCAATGTTACTTGCAGTTCTACATCGACATGCAAACCTGTCCATGGGCGATCAGGATGTATTTGCCAATGTTGTTGGTGGTGTGCGGGTTTCTGAAACAGCAATCGATTTACCCTTATTATTGGCAATAATTTCCAGTTTCAGAAACAGGCCTTTACCTAACGATATGGTCATGTTTGGAGAAGTAGGGCTTTCCGGTGAGATACGACCAGTACAAAATGGTATGGAACGATTAAACGAAGCGGCCAAGCATGGGTTTAAACAGGCACTGGTTCCGGATGCTAATAAACCAAAAACAGGAATAAAAGGAATGACCGTTAACCCCGTTAATCATTTGTCACAGGTTATAGATATTATTGATTTTTAATAATTATTTCTTCGTTGGTATGTTTATTGTTTAAGATTATAAGAAACCGATAAACAAAAAACGTAATCAG
>JBNLAL010000163.1:0-4480 GCA_050302115.1 Gammaproteobacteria bacterium
TGGTATATGAAACCCGGCTGTATTGGATATAACCAGACGTTTTATTTTATCCGGATAGCGCGTGGCATAGGCCAGACCAATCATGCCTCCCCAGTCGTGTACGATAAGGCTTAAGTCCTTGTCAGCCCCAATTGTGCTTAATAAATAATCCAGATCATCGACACGTTGTTTTAAAGTAAAACTGTATTCATCATCATTTGGTTTATCCGACAAGCCCATCCCGATATGATCCGGGACAATACAATGATACCTATCAACAAGCGCATTAAATAAATTACGGTAATAAAAAGACCAACTCGGATTTCCGTGAATCATCACTACCGTTTCCGCATTAGCCTTACCTCCTTCTAGGTAATGCATACGATGTTTATTGATCCCTACAAAACAGGATGCCTGGGAAGGATAATCGGGATATTGCATAAGCTATTGGTTTTAAAATAGAAAAATGAATTTAGGTCAGTTTACTGAATATTTTCAGTTTCACCAAACTTATAGAATAGAATGACCCATTCTTAATATTTTGATATTGAATCGGTGACCTGCCCTTACGTCAAACTGTTTAACGTGGTGAACTCCATACTTTTATTTTCGACTGCCATGCCATGATTGAAATTATTGCCACTTACACTTCATGCCTTATCTAATTTTATGGTTATTAATCCCTGCTCACAGCCGAATCTTCGGTAAACCGGGAGTTGCAGATTATTCATCAACGTAACACAATAGGAACCAATGAATAATAACGAATATTTGTATACCCGTCGTGACATTTTGAGACTCGGTACAGTATCGGCACTGATACCATGGGTGCCTCATGCTGTTTACGCAAACCCACAAAATAAGCATTATGATCTGACCGCAACCAGGGCGAACGTCCAGTTGGCAGGAGATCCATTTCCAAAGACTGAAGTATGGAGTTTTAATGGAGAATCACCCGGGCCATTACTGCGTTTACGCCAGGGCGAACCCGTGCAGATCAAGGTAAAAAATGAACTGGAACAACCTCTGACTGTACATTGGCACGGTATGCGTATTAATAATGCAATGGATGGTGTGCCAATATTAACTCAGCAGCCTATAAAATCAGGCAGCGAATTTCTTTATGAATTTACACCGCCAGATGCAGGGACATTTTGGTATCACTCTCATTTGAATACCGCCGAACAGGTTGGACGTGGTCTATATGGGCCAATTATTGTTGAGGAACATTCTGCACCACCGGTTGATCGTGATGAAGTATGGGTACTGGATGATTGGCGACTGGACAATCAGGCACAGATCATCGGCGATTTTGATAACCCGCGTGATCTTGCCCGTGCCGGACGACTGGGTAACACTGTTACTATTAATGGAAAGATTCCGCATTCTTTTCAGGTTCGGGCCGGTGAACGCATCCGGTTACGATTAATTAATGCAGCGAACGCCCGAATCTTTGCAATCCGATTTCAGGGACACCGCACACTTATTGTTGCAAGGGACGGTCAACCACTTGACCCTTATGAACCAGGAGGACCGATTGTAATCGGTCCAGCACAACGGTTTGATGTTATTCTGGACATGGACAAGGAACCCGGTGAGAGCTATTCAGTGGTTGATACACAATACCCTCAGTCACCTTCGCGCATCATGACACTCGCTTACAGTGATGCAGCCCCGATTGAACGGGAGCCTCTCGGTGATTATCCCGGACTGCAGAAAAACCGGATTGCCGAACCCGATCTGTCAGATCCACATGTACAACTTGTCGAATTAAAGGGCGGTGATCTTGGACAATTAAAAAGTGCCCGGTTGGGAAACAAGGAACTGGAGATCACGAGATTATATCTACTTGGAAAAATGTGGGCAATTAACGATATCGCAAATGCCAGTTTTGGCGACACACCTCTGTTTACTGTCAAACGCGGCCGCACTGTCGTACTGGATTTCAAAAATCATTCAATATGGCCCCATCCGATGCATCTGCATGGGCACCATTTCAAGGTGCTGGAACATTCACGAGACCGTGAAGTAGTCGGCAAAAGACTCGATACGGTTTTACTTGGCCCGGAAGAATCAGCCAAGGTTGCTTTTGTAGCGGATAATCCCGGCGGTTGGTTGTTTCATTGTCACATTCTTGGTCATGCCAAAGCAGGCATGATGGCCGTGATCCGGGTAACCTAAAACATCACTGCGAGACAGGAACACCTAATAACTGCAGAAGCTGCACTAATTTTTTTCGTCCATTTTCCATTTGCTTGATGGCGTCCTCGTAATCACCCTGACCGGCCAGCATTACAGCCTGCTGGTAATGTTCCTCACTTTTGGCCTGCAGGATTTCAACCATTTTCATCTTTGACTCTTCCGGTTGTTGATTTTCCAACACCTTCTTACTCAGTGTGACATATTCCTGATAGCGTTCCTGTTCGTAACGATACTCATCGGCCGGAGTTTGAAACTCGCGGGTATAGACAACCGTTTCATTACTGCGAATCTTCGTTAACGCAACGACGATCAATTGTTTGGCCTCATTAAGTGCAGAATCCGCAGCCTTGGGATCACCACTCGCCTGTAATTTATCGGCACGTGCAAGCAAACCATCAACTTGTTGCTGGTCAAGCAAACCGGCCATGGCCGGACCCTTTTCCGCCAGGGCCGACTTAAATGCCTGTAAATAGGCATCAATTTCCGCACGGATCGCTTTATTGTCGCCTGTAAGCTGCCCTTTGGTTTTTTTGCTTTTAGTATCCGCCGCACCTGCTGCAGAAAAAGCCCGGAGACTCTGATCAGCATTTTCAGTCGCCTGATCCAGGTTACCTGCCTTTAAATCCTTTTTTGCCTGGTCAAGAAACTGCTTTGCCTTGTCTAGAAATTGCCTTGCTTCATCGTTACCGCTTTCGCTTAACCGGCTTGCTGTATTTGAATTCAGATAACTCTCTGCGAGTGCCAGTCTTTTCTGAACCAGCCCGCTTTTTGTTTGATCGTCAGCAAATGAAATGCCGGGCACGGAAAATACACAGATAACAGCTGTCATCAACAGGCCGAGACTTAGACGGCTAAAGATATGATTACAGATATTTATCACTTCAGAATTAATTTTTCTCAGAAAGTTAAAAGCATACCACTCATAATCCACCTTATGCCATGACAGGATATATTAACAGGAATTTTCATGGGCCAACCTGTATCCCTTATCTAAGAATATATTGAAAATTATAAATAATTATACTCAATCTAGGTCAGATGAAAAAAAGTGGCGGATACATTGTTTACCCTCATTCTGACAAAAAGGTTATATACCACTAGAATAAGATCCCAAAAGAACCTAATAAGCCAAATCTTCCATGTGCAATCTTAAGGTAAAATTGCATTCACCTTCTCCTGATTTATCAGTTATTACATAATCATTAGTACTTTCAAAAGATATCAATAATATAAAGATCAACGTGGGTTACCGTATATCATTACTATTGTTTTGACATTATCCTTCCCTCATTCAAGGTAATGCATTCGCAAATTATTGAGAGTAATGAAACTGGATTTATCGGGATATTCAGGGAAATTATTATATTTGTTATTAATACTGATAAAAGCTGCAGTCTACTTAAAATCAGAGTTAAATACCAAATATCAAAGTTTGAAAAAAAACAAGGTTCCTAACAAAATTATTCTTTTTTTGCTTCAATTATCAAATATATTTTTTAACTATCAATATTTTTTATCGCTAAATTCTACCTTACCGCTTTCATCAACTATTTTATAGATCTGGGATCTGGATTCATTGGTAGAACGTCCAATATGGAATTCATTACCGCTGTATGCTCCCTGAAATCTATCAATGTTTTTGCCCACATATTTTTTGACTAATTGATTAAGTTTTGAATATGAACTTCCTGAACTTTTATAACTATATGGTTTACCTATATAGGTAATTTCAATGCCGTTCATATAAGTAATTTTACTATCACTATCACCAGTTAATAGCACATGTGCCGGTTTTTTTCCTTTCAGTCTCCAATGTACAGCTTCTGAAGAAGATAAAGCTAAAACTAAAGGTTTGTCAGTTTCTCCTATTATAACGGTAACAGGATAACCTTCGGCATGCCTTAATTGTTCTCTTTTTACAGGATCAGATTCTGCCCACCAAGGTTTCATTCCATCCGGTTTTTTTCCTTCATATACTCCTATTGCCTCTACAACATAATCTATTGGTAAATTATTTATTGTCGGCGAAGAAGATTGCTTTAATTTTGACTCTTTTTTTTGCTCCTGATTATCTAAAAACATATTAAATGGAATCAATGCTGAAGGTGGTTCAATAGTTTTTATAACCTCATTAGTAACAGCAACAATTTTATTTCCCTTAAAAATAGTGTCTCCGTGTTGAATAAACTCATTTATCATTCCTGCAACTTTTTTATTCATATCAAAAAACAGGATTTTTTGTCTGGAATCAGCCTGATCGCGTCCGAGCGTAAAGTAAATATTATCTTTTAGATTCCTT
>JBNLAL010000164.1:0-4476 GCA_050302115.1 Gammaproteobacteria bacterium
TTTAATATTGCCATTTTATTTTTATTTAGATAGCTTCTCGGTTAATGATATTAATAATCTTGTTTGCATATTCCGGATCAGTGGCATAACCGGCATCCTGTAATGCTTTAATATAATGTTCTGCGCTTGCACCATTTTTTAATGCATCAAGATAACGGGTATTGTCTTTAATAAAGTTCACATAATCATCAAAACTTTCCTTGAAGGAGTTATAAACTCTAAATTCAGATACTTTCTTTTTTGCTTCACCATTATAAAACTCTAACGAAGCTACCTTTACCTTATCACCTGACCAACGTTCATCCGCCTTTATACCAAATAAGTTATAACTACTATTTCCATCCCTATTTTTTATTACTTTTTGCCCCCACCCCGTTTCGAGTGCTGACTGTGCCAAAAGAATATTGGCCGGCACACCCAGTTTATCTGCTGCATCTTCAGCATAAGGACGCATGTTCTTAATAAACTCTGATGGTGTCTTGAAAGCATGCTGTTTAAAACCGGCATTTATTGTTGCAAATTCCGGCTTATACTTTTGTTCAAAATTTTGGCGTGCAGGTAATGTGATCTGACCATCATTCTTTTTTACGTCATCGACATTTCGAACCGTATGTTCCAATTGACGTACAATACTATCAGCAATGCCCACTGTTCTTTGCTTGGCCAGTGTTAATGATAACTGTTGGTCCATCATGTCCTGATAGAAACGTGATTGCTGTGAATCAAAAATACCTTCACCCAAACTTGAATCACGCATTTGCTTTAACATTAACTGTAAAAAGAAGGCCTCAAACTGTTCAGCAACCTCTTTTAAAGCTTCAGGCGATTCTTTGCGTGCAGCCAGCTTGAGCTTGGATAAACCACTAAACTCTGTATAGATACTGGCGTTTGAAAGTTCTGTTGCCATATTAGTTTAAATTACAATTAATTCTGCTCTTAATGCGCCGGCTTCCTTAAGCGCTTCAAGAATAGCTACCAAATCACCGGGAGCTGCACCTACCTGGTTAACTGCACGAACAACATCATCTAAAGATACACCGGGGTTAAATAAAAACATGCGATTATCTTCCTGTTTAACTTCAATATCAGAGGAAGGAATTACAGCGGTTGTACCATCTGAAAACGCACCGGGCTGACTAACAATAGGATTTTCCGTAATCGTTACGACAAGACTTCCATGGGAAACTGCTGCTTCATCAACAGTGACATTCTGACTAATCACCACCGTTCCCGTTCGGGAATTGACTATAACCCTGGCAGGCGCTGAGCCGGGTTCGAAAGTTATATTTTCAACTAACGATGCAAAGGCAACGCGTTGAGAGTAATCTGCAGGTGCAGTAACTTTTACCGAAGTTCCATCAATAGGCTGTGCTGTTCCTAAACCGACCCATTCATTGATTGCATCTGCCATTCGATTTGCTGTCGTAAAATCGGGGCGATGTAAGTTAAGAACAATTGCATCGGAAACGCCAAATGATGATGGCACAGTACGTTCAACTAATGCACCATTGGGAATGCGGCCGGCACTGGGGACATTAACTGAAATACTTGAACCATCAGAAGTCTCGACACCAAATCCGCCAACGACAACATTACCTTGAGCAATGGCATAGATATTTCCATCAATACCTTTTAAAGGCGTCATTAATAAACTACCGCCACGCAAGCTCTTGGCATTACCTAATGACGACACAGTAATGTCAATTGCTTGCCCCGGTTTAGAAAAGGGAGGCAACATGGCATGGACAACAGCAGCAGCAACATTCTTTAATTGCGGATTGGTTCCGGCTGGTAATGAAATGCCAAATTGTTTCAACATACTATCCAGACTCTGGATCGTGAAGGGCGTTTGTGAAGTCTGGTCACCTGTTCCATCCAGACCAACAACCAAACCATAACCAATCAGCTGGTTCTCACGTACGCCAGCAATATTTGCAACGTCTTTTATTCTTTCTGCAAAGACATGAGAAGAAACAAATAGTAGAAGAGCAGTAACAAAGACGTTTAACACTTTCATTTTTTATCCTTCAGTTAATATGGCATAAAAGGACTAAGAAAGAATCGTGCCAACCAACCCACAAAGTTGGAATCAGCGGCTGCGCCTTCACCAATGTAATTGATCGTTGCATCAGCAACCTGGGTCGATAACACTGAATTGTCCGCCAGGATATCCACCGGACGAATGATGCCTGACAGTTGAACATATTCAGGTCCATTATTAATGGTTACCCGTTTTTCACCCCTGACTATCAAATTTCCGTTTGGTAATACTTCTACGACTGTCACGGTAATACGTCCGGTTAAAGCATTCTTTTGTGTCGCTGCACCTGAGCCATCAAACTCATGCTCGGATTCCAGGCTGGTTGAAAAATTAAGATTTTCTGTTGCATTTAAGGGTATAAATCCGGGGACATTAAATTCTGGAGAAGCACCCAGGATGGTTGGGTTGGTCACCGAGCTGGAGTTAGTCTTGCTTATATCTGTTGTTGCTGATTTGCTTGCATCTGTTGCTTCCGCAAGTCGTACAGTCAAGATATCGCCGACTCTTCTGGCTTTCAGATCTTCAAATAAACGGACATCGAAACCGGGTTTGTAAATCGAACCATTGGATTCTGGCTCCACAGGTGGCAAAGGTGGTCGCACAGCGGCAAAGGCAGGGTCACGTTTTGCCTGTGTCTGACATGCAGATAACCCTAGCAAGTTACATAAAATAAGTATTATCAATAAATTTCTATTCAATTTTGGTTTCGTTGTCATGCTACGTTCCATTTTTAGAGGTTGTTACTTGCAAACTGCAACATTTGATCCGAAGTTGAGATGGCCTTGGAATTCATTTCATAGGCACGTTGGGTTTCGATCATGTTTACCAGTTCTTCAACAACATTGACGTTGGAGCTTTCCAACGATCCCTGAATCGTTCTACCTAAGCCGGTTAAACCTGGGGTTCCTGTCGTTGGTGAACCGCTGGAAGCTGTTTCCCTAAACAGGTTATCGCCTATCGGTTGTAAACCACTGGGATTAATAAAATCGGCTAACTGTATTGACCCGATTTGGGTTGGAGCAGTACTTCCGGCGACAAGCGCACTGACAACGCCATCTTCACCAATAGTCATGCTTACGGTATTCGCTGGAACAGTAATAGCCGGCTGCAAGGTAAAACCATTTGAGGTAACCACTTGTCCTTGTGAATCCAGTTGAAAGGTTCCATCTCGTGTATAAGAAGTAGAACCGTCCGGCATTAAAATTTCAAAGAAACCGTTTCCTGAAATAGCCAGATCCATTGGGTTTTCAGTCTGGATAATATTTCCCTGACTGAAAAACCGCTGGGTTGATACAGTCCTGACACCGGTACCCACCATTAAACCTGAAGGTAACTCGGTATTTTGTGAAGACTGTGCACCCGGTTGTCTGACCGTTTGATATAACAAATCATTAAACACCGGTCGAGCCAGTTTATAACCTGTCGTATTCACATTCGCCAGGTTATTGGATATCACAGCCATTCGTGTTTGTTGTGCATCCAGCCCTGTTTTTGAAATCCATAATGCTTGTGTCATCTTAATCTCTCCAGAAAATCAATTTATGATCATTACTTATCAGTTAATTGCGAGTATCCGGGTACCAACTTCATCATTTTCTTTTGCAGCAGTAATTGCCTTGATATTCATTTCAAACTGACGGGAGTGTTGAATCATACGGGTCATGGAAGCAACCAGACTGACATTGCTTGTTTCCAATGATTCAGGCGCAACCCGTACTGTTGCATCCACTTGAGCTGGTTCACCGCTTTTCAACCTGAACAAACCATCATCACCTTTATAAATATCTTCTACCGAAGGATTGACCAGGCGAATACGATCAACAACGGCTAATGTTTTTTCATCCTGTCCGGCAGGTCGAATACTGATCGTACCATCGATACCAATTTCAACCTGGTCAGAAGGAGGTAATGCAATCGGACCACCATTGCCCATAACCAATTGACCATTACCGTTTTCAAGTAGGCCCACATTGTTAGTACGCATGTCACCACGTCGGGTTAATGCTTCAGTACCGTCTGCAGCTTGTACAACGATCCAACCGTCCCCATTGATAGCAAAATCAAGTTGATTACCTGTCTTGTGGATCGTGCCATGGTTAAAATTAATTCCTGGACGTTCAGATAAAGCATAGACACGGGAGGGATGACCATCACCGAATACCGGCATACTTCTGAATTGCTCCAGATCGGATTTGAATGCCGGTAACTCTGCGTTTGCCAGATTACTGGATACGGCTGCTTCACCAATCAAATTATTTGTAGCAGCAGTCATTGATAAATAAAGTAATTTATCCATTGCGATAACCTGGAAACTATCTCAAATTGATGATGGATTGAGTAACCGTATCCGCCGTGCTGATCACTTCCGCATTTGCCTGATAGGATCGTTGGGCAATGATCATATTGACCAGCTCCTCAGACAGGTCGACATTCGA
>JBNLAL010000165.1:0-4475 GCA_050302115.1 Gammaproteobacteria bacterium
ATATAAAGAATCCAGTGCAGAAAAGATTCCGTTCTTACGAACAAAGGTAAAATTAAAAAAGGAAATTGTGACCCTGGGTCAACCGGGGATTAATCCGAATATCAGGGTTGGTACCTATGTTGAGCCTGAAAACTGGAACGACATTATCACTGATCCGGAAGTGGTATTAATTGATACTCGTAATAAATATGAGTACCAGATTGGAACATTCAGGAATGCAGTATCACCGGAAACTAACAACTTCCGTGAATTTCCCGAATACATTAAGCAAAACCTTGACCCGAAAAAAAATAAAAAAGTAGCCATGTTTTGTACTGGAGGCATACGTTGTGAAAAGGCATCGGCATATATGCTCGAACAGGGGTTTGATGAGGTATACCATTTAAAAGGTGGAATTTTAAAATACCTGGAAGAAGTGAATAAAGATGAAAGTCTTTGGGAAGGAGAGTGTTTTGTTTTTGATGGTCGAGTTTCGGTAGATCATGAATTGGAAGAAGGCAGTTACGAACAATGCTTTGCCTGTCGGCGTCCTATCTCTAACGAAGATATGCAGTCAGAACATTATCAAAAAGGGATTTCCTGCCCCCATTGTGTTGACGAAAAAACAGAATCGCAACGAACCGGTTTTAGAGAAAGACAAAAACAGGTTGAGTTGGCAGAGCAGCGTAAAGAACAACATATTGGCGCCAAGATGCCCTAAACAAGAATTAAAATTAAAACACCCATGAAAGACACAATATATCGTTCAACGGATTCAGCGTTAAAACCATTTGAGTTCGACCAAAAGGTTGCTGATGTTTTTCCCGATATGATTAAGCGGTCAGTGCCGGGTTATCCACTGACTATCTCCATGATCAGTGTCCTGGCTGATAATTATGTGCAAGATGGTTCTAATATATATGATCTGGGTTGTTCCCTGGGTGCTGTTACATTTGCAATTCAGCAAAGTGTAAATAATAAAAAATGCAATATTATTGCCGTCGATAATTCAAAGGCGATGTTAGATGCATGTAGTAAAATTGATTTTCAGAAAAAGCCGGGTATAGAAATTCAGTTTCAACAGGATGATATTACACATGTTGAGATTAAAAATGCATCCGTAATTGTTTTAAATTTCACTCTTCAATTTGTGCCACCAGGAATGCGGCAAACACTACTGGAAAATATATATCATGGACTATTACCCGGAGGTGTATTAATTCTTTCTGAAAAAATTCATTTTGATGATGAAAATGAAGATTTTACAATGACTGAATTGCATCACCATATGAAAGAGTTAAATGGTTATGAAAAAATGGAAATTGCCAATAAGCGGGAAGCTCTGGAAAAGGTGTTAATCCCGGAAACTATAGAAGTGCACCAACAGCGTTTAAAAGAGGCAGGTTTTAAACAATCTTATATGTGGTTAAGATGTCTAAACTTCATGTCTATAATTGCAATTAAATAAATCTTGCGCAATGGATTATACAAGGCTGTATAACATGCTGGATTCCTGTGCTATGCAGGAATGGTCAAATATTCTTCAATCACAATTACCTGATTTTTTTTCCAATATTAATCATGGAGATTATGCCAAATGGTCTTTGGCGTTGGAAAACTTGCCGGTTCTTTCTACTTCATTTTATAAACTTGATGCAGATGCTATAAAAATTGGTGCTGCAGAAGATTGCAATGATGATGATCGTAATATTTTAACTCAACAACTAAAAATCCTTATGCCCTGGCGTAAGGGACCATTTAATCTATTTGGTGTTTATATTGATACTGAATGGAAATCCAATCTGAAATGGCAACGCCTGGTTAAGCATATCAAACCATTAAATGGCCGGCTGATTCTGGATATTGGTTGTGGAAATGGTTATTACGGATGGCGCATGTTAGGTGAAAATGCCCGGCATGTTGTTGGTATTGATCCTACCTTGTTATTTCTGATGCAATTTCAGGCAGTAAAAAAATATCTGCCCGAGGCAAATATTGATCTGTTGCCCTTTGGCATTCAGGCTTTGCCTGATATGGAATTAAAATTTGATACCGTGTTTTCCATGGGAGTCATTTATCATCGTCGTGATCCAGTTGAACATCTTCAGCAATTATTTCGCTGTTTGAAGACCAATGGCGAACTGGTGCTGGAGACCTTGATAATCGATTCAAATGGAGAGGGTGTTTTAAGGCCAGAAAAACGTTATGCCAAGATGAATAATGTCTGGGACATTCCAAATACGAAGGTATTACTGGAGTGGGTAAAACAAGCCGGTTTTATCAATGCTAAAATTGTTGATATAACCGTAACCAGTATTGAAGAGCAACGTGTTACTGAGTGGATGCAATTTGAATCTTTGGCTGATTTCCTGGACAAACAGGATAACAGCAAAACGATTGAAGGTTACCCGGCACCAACTCGTGCTATTCTTATTGCAGAAAAGCCCTGATTGAAGCAAGGTTAATAAAGTTGATGGATATTATTAAATGAATAAAAAAATATTATTATTAGTCATTCAAATATTCCTGGTCGCTCAGGTTTCTGCGCAGGCTACGTTCTCATCAAAAGAATATGATTTCACTTTGGAAACAGTGGCAAGCAAACTTGAATATCCCTGGTCGATTGAATTTCTTCCTGACAATAGAATTCTGGTCAGTGAAAAACCCGGACGTTTGCGCGTAATTGAAAATGGTGAATTACAATACACTCCTGTTAAAGGTGTACCTGAAGTCGTTGCACAGGGACAGGGTGGTTTACTTGATATAGCACTGGATCCGGCTTTCGCTAAAAATCAGACAATATATTTATCTTATGCCGGTAAAGGAAAAGGGGGGATTGGAACAGAAGTCATTAAGGGTAAGTTGGTAGGGAATGAGTTAAAAGATACCAAAGTCATTTTTAAATTAAGCCCTAAAAGCAGTACCAACTATCACTTCGGTTCCCGTTTATTGTTTGGGAAAGATGGCACTCTATTCATAACCCTGGGAGAGAGAGGTGAGATGGATCGTGCACAGGACCTGGGTGATCATGCCGGTTCTCTAATTCGAATTAATAAAGACGGTTCTGTTCCTGAAGATAATCCTTTTGTTAAGCAAGCGGGTGTTAAACCTGAAATCTATACCTACGGTAATCGAAATATGCAGGGCATTGCTATGCATCCGGAAACTGGAGATGTGTGGACTGTTGAACATGGTCCCCAGGGTGGTGATGAATTAAACATTATGAAACCGGGTGTAAATTATGGTTGGCCGATCATCACCTACGGTGTGAACTATGGTAGTGGTACTCCGATAGGTGAAGGAACGCATAAGGAAGGAATGGCCCAACCAGTCTATTTCTGGGTGCCTTCAATAGCGACATCCAGTCTTTTATTTTATACAGGTGATAAGTTTCCAAAATGGAAGGGTAATGCTTTTGTCAGTTCTCTAAAGTTTGGACAGCTTGCCCGACTAACCATGAAAGATAATATGGTTATTAATGAAGAACGGTTAATTGACGGGGATGTAGGACGTATCCGGGAAGTAAAACAAGGGCCTGATGGTTACCTGTATATAATTATTGATGATCCGAATGGTAAGCTATTCCGAATAAAACCCGTTGAAAATTAATTTAATTTTAACAGGAACTTGTTCATTTTTTTCGCAAGTTTTTTTGGTGAATCGTATATATTCTTTTCTGAAATCTTACCCTTATTAATCAAGCGGTCTTTCGTGTCAAAACCATAACTGGCCATGAAAATATTGTTATAACCGGCTTCATAGGCAGCACGGTAATCACTGATCTCATCTCCAGCAAAAATGCAGTTTTTATAGGAAGACGCCTTCATGCCTTCCAGAACATTAATTTTTTTTACGCCAACAGAAACAGGGATGATGAAATCAAGCGCATTTTCAGCGACTTTACTGTTTTGCAAAACTTTACGAATAGTACTGCCAGGATGATGTGTGAAATTACGACTAACAATCCCGACATGAATATCGGGATTATCAATCATGTCATTAATAATATTTGTAAATTCAGGATAAATAATACCTTCATTACAATATGTTTCAGTTAATTGTTTACGAATTAACTTTTTTTTTGGTAAAGACAGATTAACAAGGTTGCTAACGAATTCCTTACCTCCGCCTATGTATTTAAGAAACTTTTTTCTATTTTGAAAACGTTCTTTGTCACCAACATTGAGCCCGAAGTGACTAAAGGTCTTGTTTAATAAATCATATGAATTTATTAATAAGCCATCAAAATCCAGAACTACAAGCGTTTCTTTTAAAGGCATTAAAAACAGGAATCTCCATTAATCAGTACGGCTGGTAATTTCTAATAGATGATAACCAAATTGTGTTTTTACGGGACCATGTACTGTGTTGAGTTCACCGCTAAATACAACTTCATCAAATTCCTTGACCATCTGGCCAGGACCAAATTCACCCAGTTCACCACCATTACGTCCGGAAGGACAGGTGGAATGTTCCTTTGCGATATCTGCGAAATC
>JBNLAL010000166.1:0-4465 GCA_050302115.1 Gammaproteobacteria bacterium
GAACTGACACAATCCATATTTTCATCATTAACGGCCTGGCAGGTTTCGCAGGTTGCCAGACACCCTCAACGACCTTATACACAGGATTATATTGACCGTCTCCTGACAGATTTTGAAGAATTACATGGTGAGCGTTATTTTGCTGATGATCCGGCAATCATTGCGGGTATTGGACGACTGGATAATATGCCTGTTGCCGTAATTGGACATCAAAAAGGGCGCGATACGAAAGAAAGAATCATGCGTAATTACGGTATGCCGAAACCTGAAGGTTATCGGAAAGCACTCAGGATTATGCAATTAGCCGAACGATTTAAATTACCGGTATTGACCTTTATTGATACGCCGGGAGCCTATCCGGGTATTGATGCGGAAGAGCGGGGTCAAAGCGAGGCGATTGCCCGAAACTTAATGGTTATGTCGGAATTACAAACACCTGTAATTGCCACAGTTATTGGTGAAGGTGGTTCGGGTGGTGCATTGGCAATTGGTGTTGCAGACCGCTTATTGATGCTTCAATACAGTACTTATTCAGTGATCTCTCCTGAAGGTTGTGCTTCAATTCTCTGGAAGAGTGCAGATAAAGCACAGGATGCTGCAGAAGCTATGGGGATTACTGCGGGCCGCCTAAACGAATTGGGTTTGATTGACAGGGTTGTTAATGAACCATTAGGAGGTGCTCATCGTGATTTTGATGAGATGGCGAGACAACTTAAAACGACCTTATTGGAAGAGCTGAACGAATTGCAACAAACTGCCGTTACAGACATTGTTATTAAACGACAAGCTAAGTTGAGACAGATTGGACAGTTTAAACAAAACTGAACTTGTTTAAGCTGTCTGTCTAATTTGATAGACATTTATGTCAAATATCCTTTCCAAAGATGATTTTCATTCCTTTTTAAAGACCTGTCCTGATTCAAACAAGTACTGGGTCGCATTGAGTGGTGGTTTGGATTCCTGTGTGTTGTTGTATTTGTTTTATCTAAATAAAAAAAGAATTAATCAGAAGGTTCAGGTTGTTTATGTTGACCATCAGTTACAGAAGTTGAGCCAGGATTGGGATGTATTTTGTAAAGCACTTTGTCAGGACTATGGCTTTGATTACCAGTGTTTAAAGATAACAGGTAGTTGTCCAAAGGAAATGAGTGTCGAGGAATGGGCAAGGGAAGAACGTTATAAACTGATTTCGGATGAAATGGAACAGGATGATATTCTTTTTACTGCCCATCATCAGGATGATCAGATGGAAACATTTTTTCTGCAGATGTTACGTGGTTCCGGACCGCGCGGTCTTGTAGCAATGCCTGTACATAAGGTATTTTTCTGTGGATATCATATTAGACCGTTCCTGGATTGCAGTCGGAACGATTTGCAATTGTATGCTAAAAAGAACGGGCTTAAATATATTAATGATCCTTCAAATGAAGATGTTCGGTTTAATAGAAACTACCTGAGAAATAAGTTATTGCCGTTAATCAAAGAGCGTTGGCCAGGATATAAAGAGGCAGTAAGTCGTTTGATAAAACATCAGCAGGAAGTAAAGCTCTTATTGGATGAAGTTGCAGATCAGGATTTAGTGCAGGCTTTATTGGAAAGCAGCTCAGGAATTGATATGAAAAAAATAGAGGCTTTAAGTATATCGAGAAAGAAAAATCTTATTGCCTATTGGTTGAAACAACAGGGGTTAAACCAGCCGAATGCAAAGCATATGGAACAATTGATTAATGATATTTTTGGTGCTGCTGAAGATAAAAATCCTTGTGTGAACTGGGAGGGCGTTGAGGTTAGACGATACAGAAATATTTTATATGCGCTTAAACCTCTTCAGGAACATAACCCATTGGAAACATATCAATGGAATTTAAACCAATCATTATTACTGGATGATGATTGTTTATCTGCCGGTTTGATTAAAGGTCAGGGGATAGCAAAAAAACATCTGGATAATGATGTTGTCGAAGTCCGGTTTCGGCAAGGTGGGGAAAAGATACGACCATATAATCAAAAAGTCTCAAAAACCGTTAAGCAGATTTTTCAGGAGAAAGGTGTATTACCCTGGTATCGTGACAGGATTCCTCTGGTATATGTTGATGGGCAATTGGCGGTTATACCAGGTATTTGTATTAGCGAGCTGTTTTGTGCAGATAAAGATGAAAATGCCTGGCAAATAGAATGGTCGGGTTTTAGAAAGGCAATACAATGACGAATAATGCTTTTGAACTTGCCTGGAAAGCACTGGTTGAATCTGATGTTGAAGAAAAACTGGTGCTTTCTACAAAGTGTACAAATGAAATAATGTCAGGTCAGGTTTTCTTTGAGAATATCATCTTCGATGAGATTAAACCTGGCCGACCGGAACAGCCGTTGTTAATTGATCCAAGGAAACTCCCGCGGAGAAATATTTTAACGGATGAAGGCAGAGCAGCAATGCTGCATTCTTTTGCTCATATTGAGTTTAACGCAATCAATCTTGCCCTGGATTTAATCTGTCGTTTTCAGGACATGCCTGAGGTATTTTATAAGGATTACGGCAGGATAGCTTTGGAGGAAACACAGCATTTTAGCCTGCTAAAGAACAGGTTAAGACAACTGGGATATGATTATGGTGATTTCCCCGCACATGATGGTTTATGGCAAATTGCAGAAGATACCAAACATGATATTTTGCTCAGATTGGGAGTAGTACCGCGTATATTGGAAGCAAGAGGGCTGGATGTTACGCCAGGTTTAATCAACCGTTTTCAAGAAATCAAGGACGAAGAAAGTGTTTCTATATTAAACATAATTCTGGAAGAAGAAATTGGTCACGTAGAAGCGGGGACAAAATGGTTTAGATACCTGTGTGATAGAATGGGTAAAGATTCAGAAACTGTTTTTAAGAATATATATGATGATTTTATGCCTGCAAACAAGACAAATAAGATAAACAGGCAGGCACGATTAACAGCAGGTTTTAGTCAGACAGAATTAGAACATATTATTTCAAGTTGAATATATAACATGAGTATCATTAAGAAAGTAAAAAGTATCTTTAATAAAAAAAATACAGCAAGTATTGCCCCGGAAACCTATGCGACGTCCATGCCAATGCGTGAGAAAGAAAAAATCATCTATGGTGAGGATAATATCGTCAAACAAAGACTCTATGAGAAGTGGTCATGTAAGGATAAATGGGCACTATATGATGAAGGGATCCCCTTATTGTTAGGTATAGAACCTGGAACGAAACCCTCAGAAGAAGGAGTGGGGCAAAAAATCAATGATCTTTTTAATCATGCCAAGGATTGTATAAATAAAAAATTATTGGTCGTTATAAATAAGGATTTACCAGAAAAGCAATGGGAAGTTAAACCGGTAGATCTGTATTGCTGGGCAACGGTTAGCAGGATTACTGTGCCGGATGAATTAACTTACCTCATGGAGTTTGTTTTACAAACAGTTAAATCTCCGGAAATAAAACGCCACAGGGATTTTGAAGCTGGTCCGGACAAGGATGATTCACAGTATCAAAGACACAGGGAGTTAACTTTGGGGGCGACAGTATCGTTACTGGTTAATGCCCCGGAACTTTGTCGAAACAGAAAAGATAAAGTAAAGGCACAATTGATTGCAGGCCAAATACTTACCAATGCCGAGTTATGGTTCGCAAAAGAAAAGCCCTTATTAGCGCAATCTGCTATGGAAGATCTGATAAACCAGTATATTAAGGCAATCGATATTAGTTAGTGAGTGATGCTGGGTGTTTTTGTTTTTTGCATTACGGTGGATTCTTCCAGTGAATAATCAGGAGCCAATTGGGTAAATTTTAGATAGACATCACCGATTTCAAGCAGGTCACCTTCCTGGAGCTCTATCTTTCCCACTTTTTCATTATTGACATATACACCGTTCATGGAATTCATATCAACAATGTCAAATGAACCATTACTATTACGATGTATTTCAGCATGGCGTCTCGAAATAGAAGTATCATCCAGTCTTAATTCGTTGTCCTTACCTCTACCAATACGCCATATTGTTCGGGTAATAGGAAAGCGTGTTTCTGTCTCATCCTGCGTTATAAGATATGCATAAGGTCGATATCCATTTTCTTTGGATTTTTTTTCTGATGGTTGCCTTTGCCAAAGTAAGAATAAGGTGATGAGAATTAAAATAATGATGATGATAAATGCAGCAGGAATGCCATACCATAACCATAAATTGATTGGTTGTGTTTCAATTTGACGGGTAATAATTTGAACAGGTGGATTGTTGACAGTGTTAGCCTGTTTTTTAACTGGTGCTAAGGAAGGAGCTTTATTTAAATCAGTTAATTTAGTTTCCGTATATTGTTCTATGTTAACGGGGAGATTGATTTTTTTTGTTATATTAGTGCCGGAAAATTCAAGGAAAATATTTTTGCTTGGATTTTTTTTGAAATTATCATTCAGTGCTATCGTAAAATTGCCACCATTTATAATAT
>JBNLAL010000167.1:0-4465 GCA_050302115.1 Gammaproteobacteria bacterium
TACGCTGTATCCAGTGACGGCGGACCTCCCGGTCCCAGCAATTGGACATAATGGCGGCGTCTTTTACGGGAATAGCAACCTGATAATAAAAGCGGTTTGCGACCCAGCCTTGTACAGCTTCTTTATCCAGTTTGCCTTCGTTCATCAAGACATGAAACTCATGGTTCCGGTGATAATACTTCGCCATGTCACGCAGTTTCTGTTCAAACTCTTCCCGGGACCAGGCTGGTTCCGGTGTTCTTACGATATCGTCCATCTTTCTCCTCCTGTTTGTTAATTAAAGTGTTATATCCATCCCGTCATAGGCCAGTTCGATACCGGCATCAGTTAATGCCTGATGTTCTGCTGATTCTTCATCGAGGACGGGATTGGTATTGTTGATATGAATTAGTATTTTTCTTTGAGGACGTGTCAGGGGTTTTAATATATTGATAACGCCATCTTCCCCCGACTGATCCAGGTGGCCCATTTCCTTTGCACATTTATCACTGATTCCTTCATTGGAAAGTTCAGTGTCGGTCCAGACCGTTCCATCGACCAGGATACAATCGGCTTCTTCCATATAACGTTGTACATGGGGTTCCATCTCTCCCAGTCCTGGAACATAAAACAGGTTCTTGCCTGTACTGGTGTTTTCAACACGCACACCTATGTTTTCACCTAGTCTGGGCTTGTGTCTGTATGGAGAAAAGGGCGGTGCCTCGCTCTTTAGTGGAACCGCAGTAAAGATAAGGCCTTCTGCCTTTGGGATCGTAAAAGTCGATTCGTCTGTTTTTACTTCATGCCAATTAACGCCACGGAAATGAGAGAGGATATTGAACAATGGATAACTGGTTGTTAGTTCTTCCTGTACCGGTTTTGTACAATACACATCCCAGGCTTCATTATGTTCGCGCAATAGAACAAGGCCTGTTGTGTGATCGATCTGCGCATCTACCAGTAATATGGCGGCGATACCGGTGTCGCGAACCTGACGTCCCGGTTGCATCGGCGGGAATGCAGCCAGTTGCTGACGAATATCCGGTGAGGCATTAAACAGGATCCAGTCTTTTCCATTCGCACTAACGGTGATGGAGGATTGAGTTCTTTCTGAACCCTTCATCTCTCCCTTTCTGATACGTCGACAATTGTGACAGTTACAATTCCACTGAGGGAAGCCACCGCCTGCACCTGAACCTAAAACATGTATTTGCATTTGTTAACCTGATAACACTGTAAATTGTATGTGTGTGGACAGGGTCTTCAGCAATGAGCAGACCAGTTTTTTTTTGAATAGGAAAAAAGAAAAGGAGAATTGATCTAGATCAAATTTTTTATGTGATTAATAAAAAAAATATATTTCCACTGGGTAAAAGTCAGGTTTTTAACATTATTACTGCTGCCAAAAAGACAATGGTTTTTACCGGTTATAAACCAATATTGATCATATTAACCAATATAAAATTAACAATTGGTTAAAATAAACCAGTGTTCAGTAATATTTAAAGGAAAAAGAAGATCAACTTAAACTAATTCTAAGCCGAATAACTCATTCAGATTTTTATCATTGTCAGTAATTCTGTTAGCCCTTCAGAACAAGTTGTGTTTAGAAACTTTCCTCCATTACTGTTTATAGCAAGTTCAGTAAAAGGATTTTTCTCTATATTGATATCAATGATTGTTCCCTTGTTTTGATAAACTAAGTTAGCAATATGGTTAGGTAAGGTTGTTGCTCCTGACGTTCCTGCGATAATTAATACATCGGTATTTGCGGCAACGGTTATGGCGCTTTCAAATTTAAAATAATGTTCGTCATAACATTCATCAAACCACAACACATGTGGGCGTGTTTCGGAACTGCAATCGGGACAACTTAATAATTTTTTATCTTTATCGGATAATTCCTGATCTTTTTTACGGGGTAATATATCCAGAGGTAGTGGATACAGCTTTTTTTGACATTCATTAATACAACGCATGAAGAAAACATTACCGTGTATCTGGAATGTTCTTTCCGGACTACTACCCGCACGTAAATGTAGTCCATCAACATTCTGGGTAATCAATGTAAACCTGTCCTGAAGAATCTGTTCCATTTCTACCAGTGCTATATGTCCCTGGTTAGGTTTTGCCTTTCCACAAACACTTAAGCGATATAAATACCATTTCCAGACTTCATCAGGTTCTTTGGAGAACATGGCCAAGGTTGCCATTTCCTGTGGGTGGTATTCTTTTGAGCCGACAGTCCAAAACCCTTCAGGGCCTCGAAAAGTGGGAATACCACTTTCGGCAGAGATACCAGCACCAGTGAGTACAGTGATATGGGTATTGGGATTGGCTAATATATTCTCGAGCATATTTATTTATAAAACAGCATAAGCTTGGTTGAGAGACTATAGTTACGGGTCTATGAAAGTAACGACCTGTAAAAAAATCATGATTTCTACAGACTCTATTTATGTTAGGTATCTTTAACAATAATCTAAAAACACATCTAATATTATACTTGTATTATAATTAATGGAGTCACCAGTTTTCAGTGGGTTTTAATTTTGTTGATTATATTGTTATGAACAAGGTGTTTAAAAAAAAATATTTGAAGCTGGTGAGTGGATTAAAGGTTTTTTTTCTTATTTTTCTCCCGATAATGTTCGTTATCACAAGCCTTTCATATTTTTATTACACATCTATAAACAATGCAAACATACAAGCTTTAAAGGATAATGAAAAATTTCGGATTAGTTTGCAAGGTGAAGCTTTTCGTGAAGAATGCAGGGATGTTGTTTCTGATTTAATTGTTCTTTCTTCACACATAGAGTTATCTGTATTAATAAATAAAAATAATGATGACAACCTGGGTGCATTGGAATATGAATATCTCATTTTTGCTCAAAGCAAGGACATCTATGATCAAGTTCGCTTACTCAAGGCAGATGGAATGGAGGTTGTACGTGTTAATTTTAATGAAGGCAAGCCAGAACTGGTGCCAAGGAAAGAATTGCAGTTTAAAGGAGGACGGTATTATTTTAAAGACACTATAAAGCTTAAAAGAGGAGAAATATTTGTCTCACCTTTTGATTTAAATACGGAGGGCGGGGAAATCGAACAACCTTTAAAACCAACCATCAGGTTTGGTATGCCGATATTCGATAAAAATGAAGAAGTATGGGGCATGATCGTACTGAATTATCTTGGCAGCAAATTATTAGAAAAAATTGAAAAGGCAGCGCACCAGGCTAAATCCAAGGGATATAATTTATTAATAAATAGTGATGGTTATTTTTTAAAAGGTGTAGCCAATAATGATGAATGGGGTTTCATGTTTCCTGAAAGAAAAAACAAAACATTTAAAAATATGTTTAATAACTCTTGGGATGCTATTAATGCAGTTTCATCCGGTCAATTATACGTTGAACAAGGATTATTAACTTTTGATACGCTTTATCCACTGACAGAAGGTTTAAAATCAAGTTCCGGCTCAAATGAAGTATTCGGCGAAAGTGTAAAAGCACTGGATGCAAATAAATATTATTGGAAACTTGCTTCTTTTATACCTGAAGACAGGGTGTATGGTTTAACTGCTTATTTAAGGTCAGTACTTATTGTCTTTAATTTGCTTTTTATAACAATTTTGGGTGTTTTTGCCTGGTTGTTATCCAGAGCTATCATTCAACATCGATTAGACGAAGCAAAAATTAAACGTTTGGCGCATTTTGATGATTTGACCGGCTTACCAAACCGTTCGTTGCTTTATGATCATATGGAGCTGTATTTAGCAGCTGCCAAACGTGAGGAAGTACCCCTTTATGTTTTTTTTATAGATTTAGATGGTTTTAAAAAGGTTAATGATCAACTTGGACATAAAGCAGGTGACCACATCTTGATCGAGGTCGGAAAACGTTTAAAAAAATGTGTCAGGCAAATGGATACAATTGCCCGGCTCGGAGGGGATGAATTTGTTCTGGTGATCAAATCAGAAAAAAAAATAGAAAAAATACACAAAATTGCACAGAGGGTTGTCACCACATTATCGGAACCGATCATGTTTAATAGCCATTCTTGCCAGATCGGTTCAAGCATTGGAATTGCCACTTATCCCAAAGATGGAACAACATCGGATGCCCTGATGACCAAGGCTGATACCATAATGTATGAAGTCAAAAACAGTGGAAAAAATAATTATCGGTTCAGTGAATAAAATTTATTTTGTGTAGAGGACTACAAAATACATCCCTCGACTCTGTCTCCTGATTCGTTCTACCTCCTGCGTCCATGCAGTCGTGTATTTTGCCTGCGGGCCAGTCTCGCAAGCTCGACTGTTCAAAATTTCCTTCCTTAGGTTCGTAAACGATGCATCCGTGCATCACTCCTGCTTCCGGCAAATTTGTCGAACCTGAAGAGTCCGAACCAAGTCCCTACGAGCCAGACGGATATATAAAAAAGGGCCAAAAAGGCCCATTTTTATTTATGGCTGGGGGTAGAGGAT
>JBNLAL010000168.1:0-4420 GCA_050302115.1 Gammaproteobacteria bacterium
ACAATAGGTTTAACTTCCTTAAAAGCGGATAGAGGCGTTACTCCTACTCGCTGTGTAGGAGAGTTCTGTGTAATTAATGATGGATATGCATCTTCCAGCTTCTGAAGTTCACGTAGTAAGCGATCATATTCAGCATCGGGGATTTGTGGATCATCAAGGATATAATATTGATAATTATGTTGATTAATTTCGTGACGTAATTGCTCAATACGAGCAGCTGCTTCTTTCAAATTCATTATTCTTGTCATTCAGCGGATAATTTTTCCGCTTTATCACGTAATTGTTTTATTTTAGTGCTATTCAATAATTCGTTATCTACTGTCCGAACTTCACCACCTAACAATTTCGCTATACGTTGTGTAGTATTTAAAAATAATTCAAATACAACAACCGGCTCAATTGAAGCAGGAGAATACATAAAAATTGCAATGCCTTTTGTTTTAAGATCAGACATTCTCCCTAAATCAAAAGATCCGGGTTCAAACATATTTGCCATACTAAATAAAGGCTGACCTGAATGTAATTTACCCGGGCCAAAATGATGAAAGATGTTCATATGACCATATATCATACCAACCTCATCGGCAGCCTTGCTAATAGACAAACCATTGAACAAAGTATGTGCTGGACTTGTTATAAATAACACCAGTATGTCATCACTGACATTACCTAACGTTTTCTTTTCACTGCTGTCTTCAATAATTGGTTTAATATCATCATCTTCTTCTTTTACTTCTTCATCCAAATGCTCAAAAAATGAAGGATCATTTTCTTCAATCTCCTGGTGTACAGCCGCAAATACATCAAAATCATGATCTTCAGGTACACTTTCTTCAAAGTCCTTAACACTCATATTGGCCGAAATACTGACTTCAGAGTTAGATTCCTGATCTGGCTCAATTTCTTTTTCGGGTATTAATTCTGGAAGCTTAACTTCTATTTCACTCTGAGAATTAAAACGTGAAGCATCAAGCATGCTTCCCAGATCGGCCATAGCTGATGAATAATTCACTTCATCTTCATTTTTCAGATTATAGAGAGGCATATCGGGAATTTCATCGACTGCATCAAGAATATTTTCTCTTTTTTTAGGTTCTGATTTAAAGAAAATATCCCACAAATAGATACACACAATAAATAAAAAACCGACGACAAGAAGAATGAGGCGCAAACTATCCATTAGCGCAAATAGACTCACATGTTGTTGAAACCTGTTTATAGAATATCAACACTAATGCAGATATCCAAAGTCTGAATATTAATTTTAGGATCAGGCAGTCGCCGCCATCTCAACTGCTTCATCCACATCGACTGAAACCAATCTGGAAACACCCGGTTCATGCATTGTCACACCCATCAACTGATGTGCAATTTCCATCGTAATCTTGTTATGTGTAATAAAAATAAATTGCACTTCATCTGACATGGATTTAACCAGTTGGCTGAAACGACCAACATTTGTATCGTCCAATGGTGCATCCACTTCGTCCAGGATACAGAATGGTGCCGGATTGAGTTTGAATATGGCAAAAACCAGGGCAACAGCTGTTAAAGCTTTTTCACCACCAGACAATAAATGAATATTACTGTTTTTCTTGCCTGGTGGACGAGCCATAATTGCAACACCAGTCTGCAATAAGTCGTCCCCGGTTAATTCCAGATAAGCATGACCGCCACCAAATAATTTTGGAAACATGTCCTTGATGTTGGTATTCAATTCATCGAAGGTTTCCTTAAATCGGGTCCGTGTTTCCTTATCTATTTTACGAATGGCATTTTCAAGTGTATTTAAAGCCTCAGTCAAATCCTTATGTTGACTATCAAGATAGGTCTTACGTTCAGAATTCTGCGTAAACTCGTCAATAGCTGCCAGGTTAATCGGTCCCAAACGTTGTATTTTTCTCGCTACCGACTCAAGTTGTTCATTCCAGTCTTTCTGGTTAGCATTTTCATCAAGTGTCTTCAGTATCTCTTCGGCAGATTGGTCATGTGCTGCTAATTGTTCCTGCACTGTTTCCAGTCTTACCTGACAACTATTTACACTAATCCTGGCCTTCTCAAGTGCTGAACGTAACTCTTCCAGCCCCTGTTCCTGTTTATGACGATCCTGCTCCGCTTCACGCATAGCATTTTCAATACCTTGAACCTGGGTTCGGGCATCCGTCAAATTCTTTTCTGCAACGACCTTTTCTTTTAAACAATCTTCAATCTGTTTCTGGATATCAACTAATGGTGTCTTGTTTTCAGCTAGATGTTGCTCTAATTCGGCTATTCTGTTCTTCAGATGTTGTAATTGTATTTCGTTACGTTTAATTGCCTGTTCAAAAGAAGCACGCCGGGAACTATATGACTCTAATTGTAACGCAATACCATGACTTTCTTCATGGGTGCTCTGCCAACGTTCTCTGGCAACATTCAAGGATTCGCGATGTTTATCTTTGACTGAAGTAAGTTCTTCCCTTTGCTGGGTTAATTTTATTTTATCGTTATTCAGTTGATTCAGGCTTTGTCGGATAGATTCTATCTCCGCCTTGTCAGTTTTTTCCTGCTCATGACTCTCGTCCAGCTCTTCTAGCAATTGTTGATGACGAATTGATTGTTGTTCAGATTCAGTTTGGCAAGCAGCCAATTCTGTCCGAATATCAGCAATACGTTGTTGCTGTTCGTTTAAAGAAGACTGATTTTCAGCCAATGTTTTTTCAGCCTGTTCCAGTTGTTCTTCTACTCGTTTTAAATCATTTTCAATCGTTTGGATCAGAGATTCTGTTTCACCTAGTTTTGCCTTGGTCGATGTGATTTCTTCTTCGCGCGCTAAAACTGTATCTTCCGCATCAGTCGAATTATTAACAACCACCCTATTATGGCTAATCCAGATACCATCAGTCGTAACAATACTGTGATTCTCAGGCAAAGCCGGTAACATTTGTTTTGCTTCATTCATATCTTTTGCAATGTATATATTGCTCAGGATAAATGGCACTCGCACTTCAGTCGTTATTTTATCGATCAATCGTGGCCAGTCTTTTTCGACGGAACCGTTAGCTTTGCTATTGGAACTGATTAAACCGAACTTGCCGGGGGCACTTGCCAGTTTTTCCAGAAACTCATTTACATTATCAACACAGATATCATGTAGATGTGCACTCGTTACTGTCTCAAGCGCATGTATCCATTCAGGTTCGATTTTAATCGCTTGTGAAAGTCGTTTGTTTTGTTCCAGATTATGTTGTTTGAGCCAGTCATTTAATTCCTGATTGTCACTCATTATGGACTGTTGTAATGTTTCCAAAGAAACCAGACGTCCTTTCAACGATTGGTATTCATGACGTGCAGAATCGAGCTGTGATGAGAGCGCTCGAACTTTTTCCCTGTTTTCCTTAACCTGGGTTTGTCCATTAGCATAACTGGTCGACAAATCAGCTTGTCTCGATTCCTCTTGTTCTAAGGATTGTTTTAATTGTTCAATCCTGGAAGTCAGTTCTGTATTTTGATGTTTATCAATTTCCGTTTGTAATTGACCCCGGCGTTCACTTAATTCGAGCAAACCGTTTTCCAGATGCTCCAGACGTGTTTTACCGATATGTTCTTCGCGTGCAAATTCGGAAAAGTCTTCGTTGAAGGCATCCCATTCTGTTTGCCAGACCTGCATTGCCTCTTCCGCCTGATTCAGAATTTCATAAGCCTTGTTGCTTTCATCACGAGAACCATGCAAACGTGGTTCAAGATTTTTCAATTCATTCAGCAGCTTTTCATACTCAGCCTTATCTTCGTCATGTTGACGAACCGTTTCATCATGAGTATGTCTAGCCTTTTCAAGTTCAGACTCAATGGAAGCAATTTTCTCTTTTGTATGTTGCAGTTTTTGTTCGTATTGAGAGATATCACTGCCTACCTTGTAATAATTGGACTGCATGTCATTGAAATGTTGATTGGCCTCACTAAGCGCTTCTCTCTGTTTTTCAATATTGGCTTCTATTTCGCGTACCTTGGCAATAGAAGCCTCAACCGCATTTTCGCATTTTCCGGACTCATCTTTCAGCGACGACATTTCATTATTCAGGTCACGCCAATTGAGCGCTAATAATTCACCATTCAGCTTACGTTCTTCTTTTTTCAATTCCTTGTAACGTTCTGCTGCCTTTGCCTGACGTTGTAAATGATTTAACTGTTTCTCCAGTTCTTCACGAATATCATCCAGGCGTTCTATATTTTCTTTCGTATGTTTGATCCGGTTTTCAGTTTCGCGGCGACGTTCACGATACTTGGAAATCCCTGCCGCTTCTTCAATAAATACCCGCAATTCTTCCGGTTTTGCTTCAATCAAACGGGAAATCATACCCTGTTCAATGATAGCGTAGCTACGTGGTCCCAAGCCGGTGCCCAGAAAAATAGCCGTAATATCTCTTCGACGACAGCGTGT
>JBNLAL010000169.1:0-4402 GCA_050302115.1 Gammaproteobacteria bacterium
GCAGCAAACATGGCAAAAAAGGCAAAAGAGGCTGCCATCCAGCGCCAATTATCACCCAGGCCATTTCGAATGTAATACATCGGGCCACCGACGTGATTACCCAGATCATCTGTTTCCCTGTAACTGACAGCCAGTACGGCTTCTGCGTATTTTGTTGCCATACCGAAGAGGGCAATAATCCACATCCAGAAAATAGCCCCGGGGCCACCAAAATAAATAGCGGTTGCAACGCCGGCGATGTTACCGGTGCCAACGGTTGCTGATAATGCTGTCATCAGTGCCTGGAAAGGGCTGATATCTCCTTTGATGAAAGGTGTTTCTTTTCGTCCTTGCCATAAAAGCTGGAACGCGGTGGGTATTTTTCGCCAGGGAATCGCACGTAAGCCAATAGTCAGATATATCCCGACAAAGGCCAATAAGGGGATGAGAAGATACTCACCCCAGATGATGCCGCTTAATGCGTTTAGTTTATCCTGTAGCTCTGACATATATAATGATGTTTTTTGGCTGCTTAAGCCTCGTAAAAACAAGAGTTTACACGTTATTGCTCAATATTGTCGAATCAGGAGTTGGTCATTCTCCTGGGAGAAATTGAGATGTTTCAAAAAGCTCATACCCAAAAGAACTTCATCGCCTTGCATATAGGGATTAATACCTGCACTAATGTTCTGCAGTTCGATGCCCCCAAGACTCACTTGATCAAGTACCGTGGCAAAAACCTCAATATCGCCATTGGCAGTGGCCACTGTCATAGGGAAACCCTGTTTGAGGCCAAGTTTACGGGCCACATTTTCCGGAATACTGATATGGGTGGCACCGGTGTCCAACATAAATGTAACCGGATGACGATTGATTTCGCCACTGGCAACGTAGTGTCCATAACGATTTCGCTGTAGTCGAATTTCCCTGAAGTCACTGGTTTGGGTTAAGGCCAAATCCTGGTTAGGGTTATTTTGTTTGGAAAGAAAATCTGAAAAATAGGCAGTTAAAAGTCCCAATAAGACTAGCCAGCCGAGAATGATCATGACTTTCCCTGTTCTTTTTTGAAATTCCTGATCTTCCATATTCAAGATTGTGTCATAAAAGTCGTTAACTAGACTAGAAGATCAACATTTTTGAATTATGAGACAGAGACTAAAATATTTTCTAATTTGTTTTTGCTGTGTACTTTTAACGGGTACCCAGGGACAGGTTATTGCTGCCGAAAATGACAAGGCGGCCAAAGACAAGGAATTAAAGCTTTATATTGCAGCAAAGGAAGGTAAGTTGAGTCATGTTAAGGCAATGTTAGCCGATGGGGTCAGTGTTAATGCGAAAAACTCGTCAGGACGTACCGCGTTAATGAGTGCAGCATATTATGGGAACAAAATGGTTGTCCGCGAATTAATTGTGGAAGGTGTCGATGTTAATCAGGTCGATGAGCAAGGGAAAACAGCATTAATGATGGCAGTCGCAAATCAGAAGCTTGAAGTCGTTGAAGAGTTATTGAATGCAGGTGCAGATGCAAAGCTCGAAGATAAGAATAAAAATACCGCCTTAAAGATAGCTGAAAAATTAAAAAATAAAAAACTGACCAAATTACTTGAATCAGCAACAGAATAGTTCAATCGAAAACCAACCTTAAACCGGCAAAGATATGTCGCTTATCGGCAGTGTAGTAGTTTCGAAAGCTTGAACGTTTAATTGCTGGTTTTGTGTAACAACTTCCTCCTTTAATAACATAATGCTTTTCATCAAAATAAGGGCTTGAGTAACCTTCATAAGGATATGCCATGAACCCGGGGTAGGGATGAAAGGTATTATTGCACCATTCCCAGACTAAATAAGTTTGTTCCAATACATTTGCATTACTAGCCGTTTCCCATTCGTATTCATGTGGTAATCTTGCTCCAGCCCATTTTGCATAGGCGCTGGCTTCATAATAACTTATGCCATAAACAGCTTGTTCAGGTTTTAGCGAGTAACTGCTTTCATGATTAATGCCAAACCAACCTTCTTCATGTCGCCAATGATGTGGATGCTTAATATCGTTGTTTAATTTCCAATCCCAACCTTCCCTGGACCAGTATTCTTTTTTTGAATAGCCGCCATCATTTATAAAGTTCAGGTATTCAGTATTACTGACAGGTTTAATGGCTATCTCGAATGATTCCAGTTTTATATTTTGTGCCGGATGTTCATTATCATAGGGACGATGATTATTGTTAGAACCGATTTGATAATTACCTGCAGGAATACTTTTTATCTCCGGGTTAATCTTTTCTGAAGTCAGAAAAGATATAGAGGAAGCTGGTTTAAATTCATTTTTAAACTGGATCTCGGTTTGTATCATCTTGATAGTTTCAAGATGTTGTGAATAATGCTGGATTAAAAAATGTAATAAGAAGTTATCCTTAAGCAAATGATGTTGTGTAGCATCGTTCAGGCATTTCTCCAGAAGTAACCGGTTTTCGTTTTGTTGTGTTTTAGCCCAATTAATTAAGGTTTGTTGATCAGGTAAGGCTTCACCACGTTGTTTTTTGATACTCATTTCCGGTACATAAAGCAAACAAAGTGTTTCATCCTGTGGTTTTAGATCCAGAAGTTGCTCTCTAACCCAGTAACTTTCGATATAGGTGCTATGTCCCAGGTGCCAGCCAATTGGACTCAGATCCGGGTGATATTGATTGCGAAATTCATCATCGGAAAGAGAACCGGCAATATTAATGATTTCTGATTGGAGGATTTCCAGTTCTCCAATAAGTTTCGTCATAACGTATGGATTTCCAATATCTTTGTTTCATTGAAGACTAATAGATTGTTGTCTTCAAATTTTTCCCAGTTGTCTTCAGGCGTTAGGGGTTCGGATGCAACATGTACACCGTTATTATTAAATAAATAGTAAAGACTGGGGCAGGTTTTATTGATGGCATGTCGACAAGCGTACAGATTTTTTCCATCGCTGATAATTAAATTTAATAAGGCAGATATTTTATCCCCGCAAATGTTTTTTAATACCAACATCATCATTTGAATGGACTCTACGATTGATTTGCCACTATTAAGTCCCTCTAATAATAAAGCGAACAAATAGAGTGAATCTGAATCACCATTGATTTCTGTTTGATGCTCGGGCGATAAAACTTTCAGTATTTCGCTTTTGACTTCTTTTGAAAAAGGTTTGATACAACCATTATGCGTAAAGATGAAATGCTTGTTAACGAACGGCTGTGTGTTGGCCTCATTGATTCCCTGTCCGGGTGTTGCACTGCGAACATTTGCTAACCACAGGCGACTGTATAATGAATAACTTAAGCCTTCAAGATTAGTATCCGACCAGATGGGTAAAATGTTTTTATAAGTGCAGGGAGTATTTTTCGTTACCCAGGTAATGCCAAAACCATCAGCATTCAAAGTACCTTCCTGCATCTCAGTTGGCGCCCAGGATTGTTTAATCAGGTTATGTTCAGGTTCATGCAGGAACTGACGTAAGCTGATCTCTTTTCCAAAATAGGCAGCTAAACGACACATATTATTCTCTCTGATAGTTTTATACTGTTATAGTATTTTAAAAAGCTTAACAGGTAATGACCGGACTTAAAAATTGGAAAAGATAGAATATCAAATTGATAAAAATAATGAGTGGGTTGAGCCAGCCCGTATTGTGCACTCACCGAATTTTGATGCCCGGCCTGAACCAGATGATATCGAACTTCTCGTTATACACGGCATAAGTTTACCGCCAAAAGAATATGGTGGGTGTTATATTGATCAATTATTTACTAATTGTCTTGATCCTGAACAACACCCGTATTTTGCAGAGATACAGCATTTAAGGGTTTCTTCACATTTATTAATCAATCGGGAAGGGCAGTTAAGTCAATATGTGCCATTACGTGAACGTGCCTGGCATGCCGGAGACTCATCCTTTAATGGCAGGGAAAAATGTAATGATTTTTCAATAGGTATTGAGCTCGAAGGTTGTGATGATGAAGCATATTGCGACATACAATATAAAAGGCTGGGCGATATAACAAATGTCATCTGTAGACGCTGGAAGAAGATTACAAAAGATCGTATTGTGGGCCACTCAGATATTGCACCAGGCAGAAAAACTGATCCTGGCCCGGCATTTGACTGGGAGCGTTACCGCCGCTTGTTGCGGCGGGGTTAGTTCCGTCATTCCCGCGAAGGCGGGAATCCACTACCCCCCCGCTTTCGCGGGGGTGACAGGGGATGTAGTAAAAAATAGTGCGTAGTGCGTAGAAAATTCCTACGCACTACGCACTACGTTTTCAAAAATCTTTATACACGGAGATAGAACCGTTGTTTACAGCCCTAAATCATCAGCTACCCAGGCCAGCCCCACATCTTCCAATGTATCTCGTGTGGGCACACCGGTGTTCACGTCCCAGCCGGCTTG
>JBNLAL010000170.1:0-4374 GCA_050302115.1 Gammaproteobacteria bacterium
AAACAATCGTTGTTGCAGCACCAAACTCTGCACTGAAACCACGGGTCGGGGTCAAATGTGTAATATTACGGCCAATGGTTTCCATCACACGCCAGCCCCAGGTTGCAAGACCTATAACAATACCGATGCCTCCAAGTGCCAGTACCCATAGTGGTACCGGAGCCTTGGCAGCAATACTCTGTCCCCCTGCCAGCGCAACCGATAATACAGCAGACATGGGACCGATTGCATTGGCCACATCATTGGCGCCATGGGCAAAGGCAACAAAGCAGGCACTCAGTATTTGTAAATAGACAAACAGTCTTTCGACCTGTTGATACTCGTAACTGTTTGTATGGAATTCATAACGACGTTGTGATTCCCATCGCAAACGTCTGATATCTTCTAGAGTATCAGATATATCTGTTTTCATATGTCCCGGGGCAGATAATTGTACTTTTTCCAGATGTTTTACAGCTTTTTCGAGCGATTTAACGATATTTGGATCGGTTACTTTTCCCTCTGCATCGTCTGGAGCTTTAGTAATCTTTATTCGGGAGATAAACCAGACACTCAATATGGAAGCAACCAAACCAATGAGAGAAGCTACGCTTAAAGCAGTAGGTAAACTTAGGTCAAGATGAAGGTTTTTTAAGCCTTTAAACACCATGGTCAACGAAAGCATGGTAAAAACGACAAAGACCAGATAAGGCGCAATTTTTTTTGCTGATATTAATGGCCGGGCATTGTAAAAAATTGTCCGCAAAATAAAAGTAAAAATAAAATAGGAAATTGTCGCACTCAACAATGGTGAAACCACCCAACTGGCTGCAATAGTCCCGACCTTGTCCCAGTAGATAGCATTGATACCACCATAAACAACACCGAACCCGACTATTGCGCCAACAATGGAGTGCGTCGTAGATACGGGCCAACCTTTCCACGAGGCCAATTGCAGCCAGACACCGGCAGCCAACAAGGCAGAAAGCATGCCCAGCATGAAAGACAATCCATCACCACTAAATAAAGTCGGATCAACAATGCCCTTGCGTACAGTCTCTGAGACATGAGTACCGACAAAGAATGCACCACTAAATTCAAGAACAGCAGCAACAATGACTGCGCGTTTTAGTGTTAACGCCCCGGAACCCACCGATGTTCCCATGGCATTGGCAACATCGTTGGCACCGATGCCCCAAGCCATATAGATTCCAAAAATAACCGCCAGAGAAATAATGATGTATAGATACATTTCCATAATTTATTTCTCTTTTGCTCTCTGGTTAATTATTAGTTTGATTCAAGTGTTATTCTTATCGCTGCAGCAAGATTATCTGAACGATCAGCAATACCGCCAAGTTGCTGTATTACCCGGGTCCAGAGAAAAAAATCACCATAGGAAATACTGTCCTCATTCGCGAGTAACAAACGTATCAATTCACGTTGGCTTACGTCGGCCTCATATTCTTTCAAGGCTACCTTATCGATTGATTCATTCACTCTTTGTGCTTCAACTCCACCGAAACCTACTTCCAGTAATTCATCAAGCCTTTCTACGATATTTCTTAATTCATAAAACGTGGCAAGACATTTATCCTGAAAAGTATCAAAGGCTGCATTAAATTCTTTAAAACTTTTAGCCTGTTTAAAGGTAAGTAATACCCCAAGATTCTCTGCACGGTTGGCAATTCCATCCTGGATCTCGAGTATGCGTAATAAGTTTGAGCGATCAACCGGTAAAAATAGGCCTCTTGGCAGGTTATTTCTTATATCGTGCTTAATGAGATCAGCCTGATGTTCTAATGTAGACAACTTATCAGCAATGGAAGTAACCTTATCACTATCTTCATGACTGTATGCCTCCATAATCTTAGGTATTTGTTCTATGCATTCTGTGACTTTCTCCATATGCATTTGTAAAGGGATAAATGGAGAACGACCAAATACCTTGATTATATTGCGCATGGAATATTCCTCCCGAATATTGAGAATCTGGAATAAGTATCAAGCGCCATTTTTTAATTATTGGCACTGATAACGAATTATTTTTGATATATATCAAAGATAGCTCAATATTGAGCTAATTAAACACTTCACTATAATTAGATAAAGTCTAAAAATTTTTTAATCACTGGCATATACATTGAGAACAGATTAGCGTACTGAATCAATACTCCAGAGTGTTTCACGTGGTTGAGAAAAGCTTTTTGCATGCTGGATTTCCATACGAACCTGATTATCCAGGCGCCGAGGAATACCAAAGCGAACAATACCGTTGACCGTTTCCCATTCTACTATTCGGATAAAACGTTGTGCATTAACATCACCCACAAGATTTGCACTGAATGTTCCCTCTTCAATTGTCCTTAAAGGCTTACCCAGCTGCCGGATTAACGTTTGCCTTACTTGCTCAAACGTCTGTGCAACCGTATCGCGATCACCCACGTTATCAAAATCAATAATCAATGCTGACCGTGCCAGACTACCCGCTGCAAACTCCAGAGCCAAACGCTGACGTCTAATAATGTTTGATAACATAGGATATTCGTAAACTATAAATTCTCCCTGTTTAACACCGCCTCGAACATTGGCATTCGCCAATGCCAACTGAACAGAGTCTTCCGTCACACCAGGAGCCAAACCAGAAATGCTTACATCCGCTTTAGCAGAAGTTGTTTGTTCAACACCAATACTATCAACCGTTCGAGCAGCCAGGACCGATGCGGGACGATCAAATTCATACGTCCAATAGGCTGATACCCGGTAAGCCTCGGTAGATGTCGTGGTATCTGTATCGCGTCCAAACAAGTTTGTTTCCAGACCAAAGATATGCTGTTTTTTTGTATAACGATAATCCAGATTAAACGTATGCGTAGATATATCGGCACCACTAACATTGGGGTTTCTGTTTTGAATCAAACCGCCATAATCCATTCTGATAGAGTGAGGTCCCTGGTTTAAAGAAAGGGCAAGCGTAGGATTAAAATCATCCGAATCATTTGTACCTTTCCGCGTCGTTCTGAATATAAAGCCCGGCGTAATAAAACCTTCAAACCCGGCAATATTGATCGAATGATCAGCACTTAAACTTAACTGTCGGGTAAATATATCGGTATTGGATGTAGTAACGTCATCTACATTCTGAAAAAAGAACCCTGCTCTTCCTTGCCAACCATGTCGTAAAGGTTTACTTAAACTTAAATTTACATTTTCTGTAAAGACATCTACTGTCCTTGTTTCGTTGTCACGCTTTTGAATAAATGCATCCAGACTACCGTTAACGTCCGGGTAATACATTTTCAAGAGAGGTCCCGTAAAGTTTATACCGTAAGTTCGGGTATTCGTTGTGTTTGCCGTTTCAAAAGCATCTTCAAAAAACTGAATTCGGCCACGCATCCTGACACCGGACTGGTATAACCAACCGCTATGTAGTTCAATTGAGCGCCTATCTGATGTAACGATAGCACCTGTTGGTTGAAAATCCTGATCATAGTGATCCATACGCAAACGATAATCCCAGGGCAAACTTTTACTCTGCCCACTTACTTGTGCAAAGAATCCATTTCCATCACGATTCTGTCCGCTCGCCGCAGTGGTAACACCATTATGATCACCTACAAAATGGGCAATTTCTGCTTCAAGGATCACATCATGACCAGTTCCATCGAAATGTTTTTCACCAGCCAGACTAAAAACATATTGATTTCTATCCAGTGTCCCGGCCTTAACCGAATTATCGCGAAAATTATGCACCAGGTTTAAATTCACACCACTATCTTTCCCCTGCATCAACCAGGAAAAGCCCGTAGTGTAATTGTCCTGCAAAGTCAGGCTGCGCCAGTTTGATTCATCCGCACCAGTTGTAATAATAAAGGAATGTTTAAAATCCTTCGTATTCAAGGCAGGTTGAAACTCCAGTTGTGCCCCTTTCAACGATCGTTGCAATGTTAAATAACTGTAATAGGCAAAGTGATCGCCAAATTCGAAACGATAAGGTGTAGTACCCTCACCATTCTCCCGCACAAAACTCATGCGCTCCGGTACAACACCAAAGTTTGTAGCGCGGTAATCATCGTTTACGTTATAGACACCTGATATTTCACCGCGCATAGAGTCGTAGCGTGAATTCTTTTTATTGAAGTAGATATTAAACTCATCAAAATACATATCGCCTTCACTGGAATAAGGGCTGGCATTTCCAGGGCCATCGGCACCGTAGAGAGAACCACGTAAGGTATTGCTACCATTGATGTTCCAGTCTTCAACCAAACCAGTTTCTGCATTACAAAGGAAAGAGACCAGCAACAGGCCTGGAACAATTCCATAGCTAAAACATTGCTTGCGTTTTCTCTTTGTCGTTTCTTTAATCATGGCTGCGCTGCAGATGTCACCTTC
>JBNLAL010000171.1:0-4379 GCA_050302115.1 Gammaproteobacteria bacterium
AATAGGTACTTCGGAAAACTTTCTTATCTCACGACAGAGTGTTAAACCATCAACACCCGGAAGCATCAAATCAAGTAGAATCAAATCAGGCATACTTTGTTGAACCAATTCAATAATGCCATTTCCATCATGACGTATTTCTACCTGAAAGTGGTCGGCGATAAGATAGTCTCTTAGTACTTCAGCCAGAGGAACCTCATCTTCGACAAGCAAGATTCGTTGTGCGGTTTTATTATTCATTAACTCACTGTTTTCACTCTGTTTGTAATAGTGGCAGTTGTATTTTAATTCCCAGTCCGCCATGTTTGGAAGCGTATGCTTCTACTTTGCCTTCATGTGCTTCAGTCAGGGCCTTAACAAGAGAAAGCCCCAGTCCTGCACCGCCTTTTTCACGGCTACGTGATTCGTCAACACGATAAAAACGATCAAATAATGTTCGCATCTTTTCCTGGCTGACTCCTGGTCCACTATCTTCTATTGTAAGTGTTGCCCATTTCCCTTGTTTTTTAAGAACAACCCAAACTGTAGCGTTGTTATTCGTATAACGGCGACAGTTTTCCATCAGGTTGTTCATAATTTGTCTCAGTCGTTGTTGGTCTCCTCTAACAATTACACCGGGTGTAATATCAGACTCTATGTTGATTGCACGTGGTTTCATCGAGCCTCGATTAAAGGCAATAGCTTCGATGATGATTTCATCCCAGGCTAATTCATTTTTATCAAACCGTAACTCACCAACATCAGCCAGGGCAAGTTGATAAAGATCTTCCATCAATTGATGAAGATGATCGACGGATTTTGATATTAATCCGAGTTGTTCATCATCTCGTGGACGGATACCATCACGCATGGCTTCCACTTCTGCCATAAGGTTCGCTATTGGTGTTCTCAATTCATGAGAGACATTGGCCATGCCTTCCCGGCGTTGCTTTTCCTTTACGATTAACTTTTGTTGCTGGGTATTAATCACCCTGACAATTACAGCGGTAAAAAAGTTGGTTGCTATATAGGTGGCGGTAAGTCTGGCGGCCAAATCACTTTCAATATACATCCAGACATTTGGAATGGCTACCAGCATTAACACCACATTGGCAATCCATGCCTGGCGCTCGTATAACATAAAATAGAATGACAAAATTACCGGATACACCCAAAAAGCAGGAATTAATCCTTGTATCGGAAATGAAACTATCATAAAAAAAATGATGGCAGGTAAAATACCGGTATAAATCAGGATAGGGCGATACAGTCCCCTACGGGTTTCCCATGCTAACAGTGCTACACTGACCGTTACCCAGCTTGAAACGATTGATAATAACAATTCACCCTTGATTATGTGGTTGATAGTAAACGGCGGTAAAACCAGTAGTGCTGCAAGCGAAACACGATAGGTTGTCGATACTATATAATCATTTTTGGGTTCATTGTTGGTTTGTTTAGACACTCAAAGCACCACCAAGGGTATTGAAACCGGGATAAATTTTTTTTATGGACCAGATAAAGATTTTAACAACATCACTGTAGATATGGTATGCCTGCCGGTATAAAAAGAAAATCTGTTTTGTTCAGTTGCAATTAAGTATGTTGATGTTAACTACTTAATTAAAGAATGAGGTCTTAGTAAAAAATCAACATTAAATATATTTGCAGATCAAAGATGCAATATACTTGTTGTTGGGTTGATATTTAGCTACGCGGATGGTGTCATTAATATTGAAAAGATTATAAATATTGGTTTTACACATATTTGTTGAATCAATTTGGGTGTCCGGAATTGGGTTCAAGATGATTAAAAAACATTTCTGCACAACTGCGCCAGGAATTATTTCTGGCGTAATTAATACAATCCAGCGGCTTTAATTTGAGTGCACCTTTAATTGCTTTTTCAAGGTTCTCATCGAGCACACCGGTTTTACCTTGTATAACAACATCGACAGGCCCGGTAACCGGAAATGCAGCAACCGGTACACCGCAGGCCATGGATTCCAGCATGACCAGACCATAGGTGTCCGTCAAGCTGGGAAAGACAAATACATCTGCAGCGGCAAGATATGTAGCCAGTTCAACGCCACGCTTAAAACCGGTAAATTTCACATTGGGATATTTATTTTTAAGTTCTTTTAGATCGGGGCCATCACCAATGACATATTTAGTCCCTGGTAAATCGATTTCTAAAAATGCCTCGATATTTTTTTCAACGGCGACGCGTCCCATGTACATTGATATGGGTCTTGGATCATTTATAAAATCTTTAGCTCTTGGTTGGAAGAGTTCTGTATCCACACCACGTGACCAGACGACGACATTCGAAAAATCACGATTAATCAGACGTTGCCGTTGTGAAGGGGTTGGTACCATTGTTCTTTCAGCTTTATCGTGAAAACGTTTCAAATAAGCATAAGTCAGACTGATCGGTACTGGTGCTCTGAGTCGCACATATTCCGGAAACTGTGTGTGGTAGGAAGTTGTAAACTTCAATTTTTTCTTGATGCAATATTTTCTTGCTGCGTGTCCTAACGGTCCTTCCGTCGCAATATGGATTGCGTCCGGCACAAATTCAGTCAGTATTGCAGCCACTTTCTTATTGGGAAAAACGGCAAGTCGAATACTGGGGTAACTGGGACAGGGAAAGGTCATGAAATCTTCCGGCGTGATATAAAGAACGTCATTACCCAGTTGTATTAGTTCGTTTCCTACTTTTTCTAAAGTGGTTACAACACCATTAATTTGTGGTGACCAGGCATCCGTTACGATTGCTATTTTCATAATAATCAGGCCGCTGCAGGTAAGCGTTTGACCAAGGCAAACTCTTCAGTCCAGTTTAATATTTCGAGACTACCATCGTGGTTTTCAATTAAAGCGGTACAGCTTTCAACCCAGTCACCGCAATTGCAATAAAGAACATTATTAATTTTTCTGATTTCTGCGCGATGGATGTGTCCGCAAATCATGCCATCGACATTACGCTGTTTCGCCATTTGAGATACCGCAGTTTCAAAATTACTGATGTAATTGACCGCGCCTTTTACCTTATGTTTAAGTGCAGCTGCTAATGACCAGTAGGGCATGTTTAGTTGATAACGTAAATAATTGACTGCCTGGTTGGCATGTAATAACCAGTCATAGAGTTTGCAACCAATTAAAGCCATCAATGGTGAGTGTTTAACGACGCTATCAAATTGATCGCCATGTAATACGAGAAAACGCTTGCCATCAGCAGTAGTATGAACGACTTCATTTTTTATATAGACGTTACCAAAGATAGTATTATCATGGGCACGAATAGGTTCATCATGATTACCCGGCACATAGACGACTTCAGTGCCATGTTTGGCCTTACCTAAAATTGTGCGAATGACATCATTATGTGCCTGTGGCCAATAGACTTTTTTGCGCATATAAAGAAAATCGATAATGTCACCGACCAGGTATATCTTTTCACATTCTGTATTACGTAAAAAATCGAGAAGAAATTTGGCGCTGCAACCGGGGAAGCCAAGGTGAACATCGGATATAAAAACAGATCTTACTTTAACGTTATTATTCGGATAGATTCCGCTCATAACACCATCTCGTATTCAAGTTTGCGAAACTATGTAGATATAGTGTGACAGGAGGATTTAAAAAAGATGACACGATCATGAAGCTTTATTACAGTTAAATTAAAACGATAATTAAATAATTGTCATAAATAATTAACGAAAGTTTTAATAAATCGTCATGATTGCTTATTACTGTTCAGCCTGAAAAAAGTGTGACATGAGGAAAGAGAGATGCATACACTTAATAATGAAACAGGTATAGAAGTGAGAACAGTGGGGGACTCACGTGGTTATCTTTGGCGAATCATTATTGATAAAGACCGGGGCATAGGAAAAATAGAAAAAGTTTCTGGTTTGAATGACTCATTGTCTATACAAAACTCAATTATTGATGGTTCGGTTCATGTTTTGAAAAAAGGCAGTCAACTTTCTGATGATATGCAGACTTTAACGACAAAGATCGAATCCCGCTTTCAGGCTGCCTAAACCCTTCATCTATTCCCTCTGAAGCCGGCATATGGATGTGCTGGTTATATTTTATAACCTCATTTTCTCAGCATGAGGTTTGATTGTTCTTTAATTTTCCTGTGAATTACATTCTGATAATGCGTTAACTGGCGATATTTTATAAAATTGTCATACAGCAAAAAGTCAGTGAGTGTTATCAATGCAGGGAAAAAAAATAAGTAATGAGATTCTTCTGGGGATATTGGCATTTTCCCCTATCTTGCTCATCATTTCTTCTGCAGCCGCAGGTTTTGGCGTGGGGATGATTGTTTTGCTTTCTTTGGCGATTATGGCGTTATTTCTCTATGGGATGAGAAACCTTATTCCATT
>JBNLAL010000172.1:0-4373 GCA_050302115.1 Gammaproteobacteria bacterium
TTAAACGACGGGGTAATTTCCGAGATACTTAAAGACGATGGCGAAATTGTAAATAGTGATGAAGTTATTGCAAGAATAGATACTGAAGCTAAAGCCGGTGCTTCTGCAAAACCGGATTCCGAAGACGCCAGCCCGCAACAGCAAACATTGCCGGAAATGGAGACGAAAGCTGAAGAACTGTCAGCAGCTGATTTGCCAAAACTCAGTCCTGCTGTACGTAATTTAATGGAAGAACATCAATTAACTGCCGCAGACATTCCTACCAAGACAAATCGTATTACCAAAGAAGATGTTTTGCGTCATATTGGTGATAAGGTACCAAAAGCAAAACCTGTTGAGAAAAAAACAGAAGAAAAACCGGCTCCCGTAACAAAGACTCCGGAACCTCCTGTTTCCAAACCTGCCTCTGTTACTGAAATAACCAAGAAAGAAGCTGTTTCTGAAATACCTGTACTTTCCACCAGTATGGGTGACAGACCGGAAGAAAAAGTACCCATGACACGTTTACGTAAGCGTGCAGCTGAACGTTTACTCAATGCACAACAAGAAAATGCCATATTAACGACATTCAATGAAGTTAATATGAAACCCGTCATGGATATCCGCAGTAAGTATAAAGATGAGTTTGAAAAAACTCATGGCATTAAACTCGGGTTTATGTCCTTCTTCACACGGGCAGTCATTGAGGCTTTGAAAAAATTTCCCGTTATAAATGCTTCCGTTGACGGCGACAGTATCATTTATCATGGTTTTTTTGATATAGGCATTGCCGTTAGTTCGCCACGAGGGCTGGTAGTTCCTATTATCCGCAATGCTGATTTAATGTCGCTGGCAGATATAGAAGCACAGATCCGTGAATATGGTGAAAAAGCCACTAACGGAAAATTAACGATGGATGATTTAACCGGCGGTACATTTACTATTACCAATGGTGGAGTCTTTGGATCACTTTTATCAACGCCTATTATCAATCCTCCGCAAAGTGCAATACTGGGTATGCATGCTATTCAGGAAAGACCAGTTGCTGAAAATGGTAATGTTGTTATCCGTCCCATGATGTATATCGCTCTGTCTTATGATCACCGCATTATTGACGGACGTGAGGCAGTTCAATTTCTGGTTACTATTAAACAACAACTGGAAGATCCGGCTCGTCTTCTATTACAGATATAATGACTCTCGTTACAGTCATCTAAACAAGACTAAAGGTTCAAGGTTTAATGAAAAAATATGATGTTGTTGTTATTGGTGCCGGACCTGGTGGTTATGTCACTGCCATACGCTGTGCACAACTCGGTCTAAGTACAGCCTGTGTTGAAAGCTGGATCAATGAAGATGGTAAACCCGCACTCGGGGGAACCTGTTTAAATGTTGGCTGTATTCCTTCTAAGGCTCTGCTTGATTCATCTCATCACTTTCATCACATAAAAAATGAGTCAAAAGAACACGGTATTAATGTTTCCGGTATTACCATGGATGTTAATAAAATGATCTCGCGCAAAGCGAAGATAGTGAAAATTTTGACCCAGGGTATTAGTGGCTTATTTCGTAAAAATAAAATCGACTGGCTACGAGGCTCTGCAAAATTACTCGGAAATGGACAGATTCAGATTTCTCCAACACACGAGACACACGATGAAGAAACTACCGTTGAAGCAGCACACATTGTTATAGCAACCGGTTCTGTCCCTACTAAAATTCCTCCAGCGAGTGTCGACAACAAACTCATTGTCGATTCAACCGGCGCTTTAAATTTTAATGAGGTCCCTCGAAGACTGGGCGTCATTGGTGCCGGTGTCATTGGGCTCGAACTCGGTAGTGTCTGGAACCGATTGGGTGCTGAGGTTGTTATTCTGGAAGCACTTCCTGATTTTTTATCTGCGGTCGATCGACAGGTAGCCACAGAAGCTGAAAAAATATTACGTGGACAAGGATTGGATATACGCTTAAACGCACGTGTTACCGGTTCAGGGGGTAATAACCGGGAGGTCACGGTTAATTACGAAGATGCAGAAGGCAAACAACAAATCACCGTCGACAAATTAATTGTAGCTGTAGGACGTAGCCCTAACACTCAAGGGCTTGGTGCTGAAGAATGCGGACTGGAGCTGGATGAACGCGGCTTTATCATTGTCGATGATATGTGCAAAACCAACCTGAAAAATGTTTATGCCATCGGTGATGTCGTACGTGGACCTATGCTTGCACACAAGGCATCAGAAGAAGGTGTTGCCATTGCTGAAAGAATCGCCGGTAAACCCGGGCATATGAATTATGAAACCATTCCCTGGGTGATCTATACCTGGCCCGAAATCGCCTGGGTAGGCAAAACTGAAGAACAACTACAGAAAGAAGGTAAGGAATACAATGTAGGCAGTTTCCCTTTTATGGCAACAGGACGCGCCCGCGCAATGGGTGAAACAGCGGGTTTTGTAAAAATATTAGGTGATGCACAAACGGATCGGGTACTTGGGATTCATATTCTTGGTCCAAATGCCTCTGAACTGATTGCTGAAGCTGTCGTCACTATGGAATTTGATGGTAGCGCCGAAGATTTGGCCAGAACTATCCATGCCCACCCAACATTATCCGAGGCCATGCATGAAGCAGCTTTGGGAGTAGATAAAAGAACCATCCATATTTAAAAAGACACATCCTTGTGCAAATAATTTTCAGTGTAAAGTAACAAGAGGAGGTAAATACACTGTAAATGGAGATATAAAATTCTTCCTGGTAGCGAGTTGCTACCGACGAATAAATCTCTAGGTCACGTAAGATAGTCTTTGGATAATTTGTTTACAATAGTGATTCTATTGATATATTGTTTCCTTTTTGGAAATAATAGGATTTATTTAGATGGATAAGGTCATGAGTATGCGCGTTTTTTCGGCTGTTGCTAAACAGGGAAGCTTTTCAGATGCCGCTAAAAAACTATCAATCTCCAAAGCCATGGCTTCCAAGCATATCCAGAACCTGGAAAATGAACTTGGTGTCAGATTATTTAACCGAACGACACGCAAACTTAATCTCACCGAAGTTGGAATGGCCTATTTTGACAAGGTTGATTCTATATTACAGGACATAGATGAAACGGAACTTGCCATCAGCCATTTAAACTCAGAGCCAAAAGGTAAATTAAAAATCATGGCCCAGCCTTCTTTTGGGGCTTTCCATTTATCCAGGGCGTTATCAATTTATCTAAAAAAGTATCCTGAAGTCACTACTGAGATAGAATTAAGTAACCGCATACCTGATCTGGTTGAGGATGGTGTCGATCTCGCCTTTCATGTTGGCGAATTGGACGACTCCATGTTTGTAGCGAGAAAAATTGCTTCAGCACGGCGCGTAGTCTGTGCTTCCCCGGACTATTTAGCAGAAAATGGCATACCCGAAAAACCGGAAGATTTAACAAAACATAATTGTCTTATCTACTCACCCCGGACTCCACAATACGAATGGGAATTTATCGATCAGAAAATAAAAGTTTCCGGTGATATTCAATGTAATGATGGGGATGCGCTTAGAATTGCAGCAATACAAGGGTGTGGTATCGCACAGCTTGCGACCTATATGGTTGGACTCGATATTCAATCAGGGAGATTAAAGGCATTACTGGAAGATTTTGAGCCAGAAAAACTGCCTGTATATGCGATATACAATCATCGTAAATATCTATCTGCAAAAATACAGACATTTATCGATTTTATGTATGACCTCTATCAGCCCGAAGCATATTGGAATATGTGGACTTGATAATAATCAAAAATTATCGATTGAAATTGTCTAGACTTAATAAAAAAACAAAACAAACTATCCCGGTTTTGAATTCAGATCTCGCCAAGTCAATGACTCATCACAATCAAACCAAGGAACTGACCACTTGGTTTCTCAATCTCCCCCTTGATGAGTCCATTGACAACAAAAGCACAAAGTTTGAAGTTTGAATTCAAGACCCCATGAAGCACAGCTAGAAGACCAAAGGCCAAGAAAAGCTCAAGAAGGTCATCTAGAAGTGGGAAAACCGCAAAAGCGAACAAGAAGCAGGAAAAGCGGCACGGCCAAGCAAAATGGCAAGAAAGGCTCAAAATCAAAACTCCCCCTGAAATCAACTCCCCCTAACTCTCTCAATGCAAGCTCTCCCCCTTAGATAGTCATTTATCATGTTTCTTCTCTCAACCACCCGGTTAGCAAAGAGTTCTACCAACTTTGTGCCCATACTCTCCCCCTTTGGCAATGAACTCATCAACCACAAATCAAGAGAAGAACGAGATGTTATGCATAAGAATCAATATTATGGTGCTTCACAAGTCATACAAGCATGTATTTGAGTAATTATAACCATTACCATGCCAATACTTGCAGAATAAGAGTGA
>JBNLAL010000173.1:0-4371 GCA_050302115.1 Gammaproteobacteria bacterium
AAGCATAACAGAAATAAATAAATAATTTTAAACAGGATAGAGATGGTTCAGGATTTAATTCAACGTGATCTGTCAGTATTGTGGCATCCCTGTACGCAAATGAAAGATCACGAACAATTGCCGATGATCCCGATAAAAAAAGGAAAGGGAGTGTATCTGGAGGATTTTGAGGGTAATCGTTATCTCGATGCGATCAGTTCATGGTGGGTTAATCTGTTTGGTCATGCCAATCCGAAAATTAATCAGGCCATACATGAGCAGATTGAACAACTGGAACATGTCATTCTTGCCGGGTTTACGCATGAACCTGTTGTTAAATTATCAGAAAATTTAAAAACAATAACACCACAAGGATTAAACCGCTGCTTTTATGCAGACAATGGTTCTTCGGCAATTGAAGTTGCCATCAAAATGAGTTTTCACTATTGGTTAAACAGAGGCCAAACCAAGAAAAGACGCTTTATCACATTAGATAATAGTTATCACGGTGAAACATTGGGCGCTTTAGCAGTTGGTAATGTTGCACTTTATAAGGCGACCTACGGCCCGTTATTAATGGATACGATTGTTGCGCCTAGTCCTGACTGCTATTTACGAGCACAAGATGATTCATGGGAAGAACACTCGCGGAAAACTTTTAAAGCAATGGAAGCGCTTTTGGAACAGCATGCCGAAGAAGTTTGTGCAGTGGTCGTGGAACCACTCGTTCAGTGCGCGGGTAATATGCGTATGTATCATCCGGTCTACTTATCTTTATTAAGAGAGGCGTGTAATAAATATAATGTTCATTTGATTGCTGATGAGATAGCCGTCGGCTTTGGTAGAACAGGTACAATGTTTGCCTGTGAACAAGCAGATATCTCCCCGGATTTTATGTGTTTATCTAAGGGGCTGACGGCGGGATATCTTCCATTATCTGTAACAATAACAACAGACGAAATTTATGAAGCGTTTTATGATGAATACACAAAATTAAATGCATTCCTTCATTCACATAGTTATACGGGCAACCCCATAGCTTGCAGTGTGGCGAATGCATCACTCGACATATTTCAAGATGAAAAAATTATAGAAAAAAATAAAAAATTGATTGAAGCGATGCATAAAACAGCGGAAAGGCTTAATGATCATCTACATGTTTCAGAAGTTAGGCAGCAAGGGATGATACTTGCCATAGAGATGGTAAAAAATAAAACAACACGCGAAGCTTACCCATGGCAACAAAGACGGGGGTTGAAAGTTTATGAACATGCGTTGAAAAAAGGCGTATTGCTTCGCCCTTTAGGTAATGTAATTTATTTGATGCCGCCTTACGTTATCACCGAGAGTGAAATAAAATACGTTATTAAGATTGCTGAGGAAGGGATTGATATAGCAACCGAGCAATAATATGCGTATTCCACGACTATATATAAACCAGCCGTTGCAATCAGATATTGAAGTTAATCTGGAACGGGATAAAGCACACCATATATCACATGTTTTGCGCATGCGTATAGGCGATAGAGTGAAATTATTTAATGATGCTGATCAGGAGTATCTGGCTACATTAAAGGAGCTAAATAAAAAAACAGCCATACTGGAAATTGAAGATGGTTACTCTGTTAACCGTGAATCAAAACTTGAGATTGTATTGGGCCTGGGTATTTCCCGAGGACAACATATGGATTATTCAATACAAAAAGCGGTTGAACTTGGAACTTATGAGATTGTCCCTGTAATTACGGAATTTAGTAACGTTAAAATACAGGATGGTCGCAAGGAAAATAAACTTTCGCACTGGCGTAATATTATCATTAACGCAACGGAACAAAGTGGTCGAACACGTTTGACGAAACTACGCGAACCCGTCACATTTAGAGAATACTTGAACAATGTAACTAATAAAAACCGGTTTATTTTTCATCCGTTAAACAGTCGGAAATTCGATGGACTTACTATTAATAGTAATGGATTAAATATTATGGTCGGGCCTGAGGGTGGTTTCAGTGAAAACGAAATAATAACGGCGCAAGATTATGATTTTATTGTAGTAGATATGGGACCCAGAATATTAAGAGCAGAAACTGCAGTAGTGACAGCGCTTTCTATTTGTCAACATCGGTGGGGAGATTTAAGCTAAGATGCAGTGGAATGCATATCGTACAATTTTAGGAATAAGATAAATGGAGAATATTGCTACAGTACCTCATTTAACTACTGCGTTGACCGGTCCTTTTCAGCAGCTGGAAAGGGCAGTATTGGAAAACAAGGTAGCCATAGAAACCTGGTTTAGGCAGGCATGGCGTGATACCCGTGCGCCTTTTTATGCTTCGGTCGATTTACGTAATGCAGGTTATAAAATTGCTCCCATCGATACCAACCTTTTCCCGGCCGGTTTTAACAACCTGAATCCATCTTTTGAATCGTTAAGCATTCATGCCGTGCAAATGGCGCTAGAACATATACAGCAACCCGTTGATAAGATATTGATTGTTCCGGAAAATCATACGCGAAATTTATTTTATCTGGAAAATGTGGCCAGTTTACAGTCTATTATTGAAAAGGCAGGATTTGAAACAAGACTGGGTAGTTTGATAGAAAATCTGGATTCACCTACAACTATTGAACTGCCTTCTGGTAGTTCCGTTTTGCTGGAACCAGTAAGTAAAGTAAATAATAGAATTGTACTTGATGGATTCAATCCGGATTTAATTTTATTGAATAATGATCTGACTTCCGGTCAACCCGATATCTTTAATGATATTGAACAGCTTATTACCCCTCCTGTAAGTTTGGGGTGGGCTTCACGTTTAAAATCCAGTCATTTTGCTATTTATCAACAAGTAGCACAGGAATTTGGCAATCTAATTGACATAGATCCCTGGCTGGTCGATCCGATGTTTCGTAACTGCGGTGAAGTGGATTTCATGAAACGTGAAGGTGTGGATTGTCTTTCGAAAAATGTTGATGCTTTAATTGAAGCCATCAAACAGAAATATGTTGAACACAACGTTAGCTGTAAACCGTTTGTCATGGTGAAGGCCGATGCCGGCACATATGGAATGGGCGTCATGACAGTACATAGTTCAAGCGACATTACGGAATTGAACAGAAAGGAACGTACACGGATGTCAACAACAAAGGAAGGACAGAAAGTGACCAAGGTAATTATACAGGAAGGTGTATACACTCATGAAACCTGGGGTGATGAAGAAACCGTTGCCGAGCCAGTGGTCTATATGATCGATCATCAAGTGGTCGGTGGATTTTATCGTGTTCACGGGAAACGAACTGCTAGCCAGAATCTGAATGCTCCCGGCATGCGTTTTGAACCGTTAGCGTTTGAAGATTGCTGTATTTCACCTGATCCGGAACTGGAAGCGGATTGTCATCAAAACCGTTTTTATACGTATGGGGTTATTGCTCGCCTGGCTTTATTAGCAGCTGCGCGTGAAATTCATAGCGTTATTTGATTCAGTACTGCTTTGACAGTCGCCAGATGGCGCCTGCTCACTGCCAGTTCTACCGGCATATCCTTTAGTTGGATTAAAGTTAGTCCATCAGATGTTTTTTTTAATCCAGCAATGTATTTTTTTGCGATCAGGGCATTACGATGTATACGAATAAAATTGTCCGGAAATTCTGATTCGAGGGAAACAAGTGATTCATCCAACAGGATTTCCCCGCCTGGCCAAGCTGCCGTAACATACTTTTGTTCTGCTTTCAGATAGTAGATATTTTCAACGGCAATCAATTCAAGATTTCCCTGCACCAATGTACTGACGTGTGTTCGTTTTGATTCGATATTCTTGTTTTCAGTAAGGGCAGTCAATTTGGAATAATTAACAGCAGATGCTCGTTCAATGGCTATTTTCAATCGTTCCCTTCGGATCGGCTTAAGTAAATAATCTACTGCATTGGCATCGAAGGCACTAATCGCATGTTCCTGATAGGCTGTAGTGAAAACAATCGAAGGAGGTGACTCCATTTGTAATGTGTGTCGTGCTACTTCAAGACCATCCATGCCAGGCATACGAATATCAAGTAAGACAATTTCAGGAGCATCGTCATTTATTATTTTCAATGCCTGCAAACCATTCGATGCTTCAGTAATAGTTATGTCTGAATATAATTCATTAACGAATTCATGCAGGCGTTCCCTGGCCAGGGCCTCATCATCAACGATCAGTATCTTCATAACACTCATAGGGCAAGGTAATTTTTACGGTGTAAATATGATCTTGTTGTTCAATAGACAGTGTACTTTCTTCCCCAAATACATTTATAAGTCGTTGCTTAATGTTTTCCTGTGCATGTTTATTACCTTTGTGTTCTTCTATATTATTACCTTTTGGTAGTGGGTTGGTAATCTCAATGGTAAAATTGTTA
>JBNLAL010000174.1:0-4356 GCA_050302115.1 Gammaproteobacteria bacterium
TAAAGCGTTAAAGACTAACGATAAAATAATAAATCGACAGGATGAACTATGGCAAACGTTTCAGGATGTGATTGAGGAAAACAATGGAACGTTTAAAGAGATTCGTCATATTGAGAAAGATCTCATCGGTGGTATTAATTACAAAATGGAACGTCTACGTTTGAAAGAACGTGGTATGGACCTAAAAGGCGATAAAGATCCTGCCAAGTTAAAATTGATTAATGATGAAAGGGAGGCATTACAAGAACAATACAATGGCTACACAAAAGATCTAGAAACACTTTATAAAGATCTGAATAAAACATCATTTGTTGCCACATTGGCTAATGGAAAAGAGGTCACTGTAAATTTATCCAAAGTTGTTCGGGCATATAGACCTAATGCAATGGGCGTTATGGATAAAATTGCTTTTTATTTTGAGAAACTCTGGGAGTTTTTATCAGACGACCCTCGTGAAGCGAACACCGAGGGGGGAATATTTCCGGCTATTTTTGGTACGGTGTTAATGGTCATGATCATGGCGGTTATGGTGACACCATTTGGAGTGATTGCTGCGGTTTATTTGCGTGAATATGCCAGGCAGGGACCGGTTACCCGCCTTATTCGTATAGCAGTAAACAATCTTGCGGGTGTTCCATCAGTTGTCTATGGTGTGTTTGGTCTGGGTTTCTTCGTATATTTTCTTGGCGGTTCTATTGATCAACTCTTTTTTCAGGAAGCATTGCCCGCACCGACATTTGGAACCCCGGGTTTATTATGGGCTTCATTAACCTTGGCAATTTTAACTGTGCCGGTTGTCATTGTTGCGACTGAGGAGGGTTTATCCCGGGTACCACGCGCCATCCGGGAAGGGAGCCTGGCCCTGGGCGCGACCAAGGCAGAAACGATGTGGCGTACGGTTTTACCTATGACGGCTTCTGCCATGATAACCGGTTTGATCCTGGCCGTAGCCAGGGCGGCTGGCGAGGTTGCTCCTTTAATGCTGGTGGGTGTCGTCAAGTTGGCTCCCTCATTGGCACTGGACGCAAATGCGCCATTCTTACACCTGGACAGAAAGTTTATGCATTTGGGTTTTCACATATATGACGTGGGTTTTCAAAGCCCCAATGTTGAAGCAGCAAGACCTCTCGTTTATGCGACGGCGCTCTTGTTAGTTGTCCTTATTATCATTCTTAACCTGACAGCTATTCGAATTCGTAATAGTCTTAGGGAGAAATACCGTGCAGCAGAACAAAGTTGATACATTGGAAAGGAAAAATGATTATTTTGGGGAAGAGGAAGTGACTGAATCAAACGAAACTACACCTACACATGCCATGGATCTGGGTAGTATCGTCAGGGCAGGGAGTGAAACAGCACTTGCCGATGAAAAGATCAGTATTGAGGTCAATAACTTGAACCTGTTTTATGGTGAGAAACAGGCATTAAAAGATATAAGTATGACAATGCCTGAAAAACGGGTAACGGCGTTTATTGGTCCAAGCGGTTGCGGTAAATCGACTCTTTTACGTTGTTTCAATCGTATGAATGATTTGATAGATGGAATAACAATTACCGGGGAAATTAGAATAGACGAGCAGGATATTTTTGATAAAAGTGTCAATGTTGCAGATCTGCGTCGTCGTGTAGGGATGGTTTTTCAAAAACCAAACCCGTTTCCCAAGTCTATCTATGAAAATGTTGCTTATGGTTTACGCATACAAGGTGTGAAAGATAGACGTACGATTGATGCTGCAGTTGAAAAGTCGTTAAAAGGTGCCGCACTTTGGGATGAGGTGAAGGATCGACTGGATGATCTCGCTATGGGTTTGTCCGGAGGTCAACAACAACGTCTTGTCATTGCACGTGCTATTGCCATTGAACCCGAAATTATATTATTAGATGAACCTGCTTCCGCACTTGATCCTATATCCACATTAAAAATTGAAGAATTAATTTACGAATTAAAGGAAAAATTTACGATCGTTATTGTGACACATAATATGCAGCAGGCTGCACGTGTCTCTGACTATACTGCTTATATGTATATGGGCGAGTTAATTGAATTTAATGATACCAGTACCCTGTTTACTAACCCATCAGAAAAAATGACAGAAGATTATATTACTGGACGTTATGGTTAAGACGGAGAACTTACTATGAATTCAGGTGCCAGAAAACAGCATATTTCAAAACAGTTTGACGATGAACTTGAGAATGTTCGTGCCAAGGTATTGGCTATGGGTGGTTTGGTTGAAGAACAGTTAAACAACGCGCTTAAATCATTAATCGAAGGCAATGTTGAATTAGCGACAAATGTTATTGAGGCTGAAATACATGTTAACACTTACGAAGTTACGATCGATCAGGAGTGCACAACAATACTCGCCAGACGACAACCTGCAGCCAGTGATTTACGGTTGGTAACGGCAATATCAAAAACGATTACCGACCTGGAACGTGTTGGTGATGAAGCAGAAAAGATTGCAAAAATGGGACTGGATTTAAGTGAAAAACAGGGACCAAAATCCTATTACATAGGTATTAATGCCATGGGTAACCTGGTGAGCCACATGTTGCATGACTCATTGGATGCTTTTGCCCGTATGGATTCCAAGAATGCACTTGCTGTAGCAGCTAAAGAACCCGAATCAGATGATCAATATAGCGCAATATTAAGACAGTTGATTACATACATGATGGAAGACGCAAGAAATATTAGTGGAGCTTTAGATGCTGTTTGGGTTGCCCGTGCGTTGGAACGCATCGGTGATCATGCACGAAATATCTGTGAGTATGTTATTTATCTTGTCGAAGGCAAGGATGTAAGACACATTAGCCTCGAACAGATAGAAAAAGAAATTATTAATAAATAACTTGATAAGTTATTTATTGAAAAATATTCGATAATATAAAGAAAAAAATCACAGCTAATATTCCGCCAATAGGCAGGGTTATTATCCATGACATAAAGATCGAACCGATCATGCTCAGGTTAAGTGCTGATATTCCTCTTGCAAAGCCAACACCCAAAACTGCACCTACTAATGTATGTGTTGTGGATATCGGTAATCCTGTTCCCGAAGCTAATACAACAGTAGTTGAAGCAGCAAGATTACAACAAAATCCGCGACTTGGAGTTAAATCAGTTATACCCGTTCCCACTGTAGCAATAACTTTGTGACCATACATAAGTAAACCAGCAACAATTCCAGCTGCACCAATAAACAATACCCAGGTAGGTAACATTGATTTTTGCGTTACCTCTCCAGCGCTGGAAACAATGCTGACAACTGCAGCGACAGGACCAACCGCATTAGCAACATCGTTAGAACCATGTGCAAAGGCCATCGCACAGGCAGTAAAGACCATTAATACACCAAAGATTAATTCAAGGTTATAAAAATGATTTTCTTCAAGAAATTCATTAGTAAATTTTAGTTTATTAATAAAATATGAACCAATGAACATGCATATGATGCCAATCACAAAACTTAAGACATAACATTCAGTAATCGAAAGATCCAAGCCTATATGCTTTAAACCTTTAAACATGGTAACAAGCGAAATAACTGTGCCAGTAAGAAAAATATAAAAAGGCACAAATTTTTTTGCATTTTTAAGAGGATCGTGGTGATTAAGAATTAGTTTCTGCACACTGCGAAACAAGGCATAAGATATAACTCCCGCGAGTAATGGTGAGATGACCCAGCTTGCTGCTATAGATCCGACTTTTCCCCATTTAACTGCGTCGATACCGATACCGACAATAGCAAAACCCACAATAGCACCAACAATAGAATGTGTTGTCGATACTGGCAAACCGTAACGGGATGCAATTAATAGCCATATCCCCGCCGCTAATAAGGCAGCGAGCATACCGTAAATTAATAGTTCCGGAGAACCACTCAAAGAACCTGAATCAATAATACCTTTACGTATGGTTGCCGTGACTTGCCCTCCAGCCAGAAAAGCACCCAGAAATTCAAAAATGGCAGCTATAATGACAGCGTTTTTTAAGCTTAATGCTTTTGAGCCAACTGAAGTTGCCATAGCATTAGCAACATCGTTGGCACCAATGCCCCAAGCCATAAAAAGGCCAAAGACAGCGGCCAATATCAGAAATATTGTCGCGTGATCCATAATGATTATCTTTTATCGTTATTATTTAGCGAGCATGAGTTGTAATCGATTACCTGTACTCTGTGCGGCGTCTGCTAAATCACCTGTCCATTCAAATATCTTATATATGAACATGACATCTACTGGAGGCAGGTCGTTTTCTATTTTGTAAAAATCTGCACGTATATTGATTTGTATTTGATCTGTTTCGTTTTCAATTTCGTGTAATTTATTGATCATTTCCTTCACACGTTT
>JBNLAL010000175.1:0-4307 GCA_050302115.1 Gammaproteobacteria bacterium
TTAAAATCACCTGCTACCCCGGTATCGCGATAAAAATAGGTAAACTGACTTGATAGTCCATAGTTTAGAGTACGATTTTTTTCCGGTTTATCGTAGTTAAAATATATTTGTGGCAGTCGTTTGTAAGGTTTGGAAGTATCAGGAATACTCGGATTAGTAATTTGGAAGTTTTGCACAGATGCCAAAATATTCCAGTTAGGTCTAGAGTAACTGTAATGAACATATTGGTTTAAATACGAGGTACTGGTTGTACTTAATTGGCTACCAAAATCCTCAAAATAAAATTTGTCTGATACACGATTATAGTCAACATATAGACTTCCTCCCATTAATGACTGGGTAAAATTCAGGTTCAGTAAATTACGATGATTATCGTTGAATTGACTATCACTAGGTAAGTATTCCAGACCAATTGTTCCAGAGCCCTTTTCATATAAATATCGATACTCACCTACAGCCATAACACCGCTATCAGTTAATAAACGGGGTGTAAGTGTTGCATCCATATTTGGACTGATATTCCAGTAATAAGGTGTTCTTAACTCAAATCCATAACGATTTGTATTTCCATAACTGGGTGCAAGAAAACCACTTTTTCGTTCTTTGCTTAATGGAAATGACATGTAAGGTGTATAGAAAACCGGAACGTCTTTAATGCGAACAATTACGTTGGTTGCTTTACCCCAGTTTTCTTCATGATCAAGCGTTAAACTACTCGCGGTAAACTTCCAGAATTCATCATCCGGGTCACAGGTTGTGTATTCCAGGTCTTCCATATCGGTACGAGTTCCTACATCCAGTACCAGTTTATTGGCAGTACCACGACCTCTACTATCAATTAATATGAAATCTGCATTATTAAATTCACCTACACCATTATCGAATGTCAGGTGGGCATCATGACTGAGCAAATAAAGTGCCTCGTCCCAATAATTAACATTACCATCCAGATCGGCCATGTCATTTGGTTGGTCATATTCAATATAATCGGCCCTAACCTGTTGGGTATTACGTGTTATTTCTGCATTTCCTGTTAAGGTAGAAATACCATTCTCGACCAAATCAGCTTGATCAGAGGTCATGAAAGTATCATCGACATCTAGAACTTCATCAACTGATGGCCTCTCAGGGACGTTTAACGAGGTAGGGCAAAGTCTTGAACTGTAATCACGGTTCAATTCAGCAGCAGTTACCACATGTGACAGGTGAATGCCCAAGATTAATAGCACAAGACTGTTCTTAAAAACCTTCATTTCTTTCCGTGTATTTATAATTATTGGCTGGTACAGAAGTGCTTAAAATCTCACAGAATGCGTTTATCTTCAAATTTTTATGCAATATTATTGTCAAAACCATTATTACCCTAATTTCCGGCCAAAATTCAGCTGAAAACACCGTAAAAATTGACTTATGAAAATTATAATTACCCTGATTTTAACCCTTTTTATTATTGGTGCATTGTTCTGGACCCGGCCCGATACCCATGCCGAGCTACAGGCGTTGCCACCGCCTACTGTCAATAGCGAGCTAGTGCGACAAGCTGATATCCAACCAATTTTTCAAATTACCGGGAAGCTTCAGCCAGCAATGAAAACAAGTTTGCATTTTCAGGTTTCAGGTCAGGTTGATAAACGACTGGTTGAAGCAGGTCAACGTGTCATAAAGGGAGAATTATTGCTTAGTATTGAAGATGGTGATTTTGTTGATGAAGTTGAAGAGTCAAAGGCAATTTTAAAAACTGAGGAAAACGCAATAGAAAGAGATTCACATTTGTTGGTCTTAATGACTCAGGAACGCGAATTACAGGAGCAGGAAGTCGCAAGGTTGAAACAGTTAGGTCATAGTTCTTTAGCGTCGAAATCGAACTATGATCAAGCTCTTCAATCTTTATACAGTCAACAAGCCGAAGAAGCCCGTTTGAAACACAACGTGGATTCAGCACGTTCACGTTTAATGATTGAACAGGCTCGTTTGAATAAGGCGAAACGTAATCTTGAACGAACAAAACTTATTGCTCCTTTTAATGGATCAATAAACACTATTTATGTCGAAGTCGGCGATTATGTTTCACCTGGCCAGTCTGCTGTTGAGATTGTACAGACGGATCAACTGGACCTGAATCTCGAGATTACCGGAGAGTTGGCAGCGCAATTAAATCTGGGACAGATAATTGATGTTGAAACAAATAAAGATGAACGACAGGGCGAAATTATTGCTTTAAGTGTGGATCCGGATCCTGAAACAAATACGCACTTGTTAAAAATCAGGTTATCTTCGCAAGGGTTACAATCCGGCCAACTCGCTCAGGCAAATTTGCCCGGTTATCAATATATGGACGCGACAGTTGTTCCTATAGCTGCAATTCTCTACGAGGATGGAAAACCCTATGTCTTTGAAGTTAGAAATGAGCATATTTTCAGAAAACCAGTTACCTTGGTTGAAAGGTATCATGATCTACATATCGTAAAAGGCATTGAACCCGGTATTTCCATTGTAAGCCGTGATGTTTCAGGTCTGGCGGATGGTCAGACAGTTACCGTACGCTAACTAATCATGCGTTTAATCCAGTTCTCATTAAATAATCCGTTACTGGTTAACCTCACCCTTTTTATTATTTTGATAATGGGTATTTTGGCCTGGCGTGGATTACCGCAGGAGATATTTCCTGTTGTTGATCTGGACATGATAAGGATAACTACAGAGTTTGAAGGTGCTTCTCCCGCAGAAGTCGAACAACAGGTTACTTTACCGATTGAAGAAGAATTCGAGGATAGTCAGGATATTGATTACATTTCTTCTATAAGTAGTGAAGGTCTGTCCAATATTTATATCAAGTTAAAGCCCGGAAGTAATGTTGATGATTTTATTCGAGATACACGCACAATTATTGATCGTGTTGATGATTTACCTGACACGGCAGAAGAACCGGAGTTAATCCGTATTCGAACACGCTTTCCGGTTATCACACTGACACTCTACGGTAATCTTTCGAAGGCAGAATTATATGACTATGCTGAACAGGTTCGTCGCCGAATGCAAAAAATACAAGGTGTGGCCAGTGTCGGTATGGCAGGAGATCGTGATTGGGAAATCTGGGTAGAGGTTAACCCGCATGTGCTTTCAGCGTTAAATGTCTCTCTTGAATTAATTAATTCGGCCTTAAGGGATAATCTGGTGGATCAGCCCGGTGGATCAATAAAATCAAATGAAGGTGATATACGTTTAAGAGGTAAAGGTGTAACACCGGAACCGGAAGAGATCGAAAAGATCGTTTTGCGCACCAACGCGAACGGCGGTGAGTTAAAACTGGGAGAAGTCTCCAGGATAGTGCGGCGTTTTGAGGAACCGGAAACCTATGCCCGTTTCAACGGAAAACCTTCAATTAACCTGACGGTTACAAAAACAGCAGATGCTTCAACTATCCTGATTGCCGAAAAGGTAAAGGAACTTGCTGATCAACTCAGTCAGGAATTACCTCCCAGTATCAAAGCCGGTTATCACACTGATACTTCTGTCTATGTCAAAACCCGGCTCAACCTGGTGAAATCTTCCGGGTTGATCGGTTTAATACTGGTTCTGTTTTCACTCTATTTTTTATTGAATCTGCGGGTTGCGGCTATTACTGCTTTTGGAATACCGGTATCTTTTTTGTTTGCCATTATTCTGCTGTTTTATTTTGGATACACGATCAATATGGTTTCCTTATTTGCTTTTTTGATCGTGCTGGGCATGATTGTCGATGATGCCATTATCGTAACGGAAAACGTTTACCGTCATATTGAAAATGGAATGCAACCATTACAAGCGGCAGCATTGGGTTCTAAAGAAGTATTCTGGCCGGTAGTTGTATCAACGTTAACGACCATCGCCGCATTTATACCCATGTTTGCTATCGGCGGTATACTGGGTGAGTTTATAAAGGTGATACCTGTTGTTGTGTGTTGCGCATTAATTGGGTCCTTGATTGAAGCCTTTGCTGTTTTGCCATCGCATGCCGGTCATTGGTTAAAACCGGAAAAGAAAAAGTCTCTAATTAACTGGAAATTATTACTTGATAAGTATGGCCAATTATTAAAATGGTCTGCAGTAAATCGATATTTGGTGGCGACTATCAGTATCTGTTTGCTGGCGATTAGTTTGACCTATGCTAAAACTCGTTTGCCATTTCAATTGTTTGGTGATGTCGAGATCGGACAGTTTTTTATAAATATTGAAACACCGAATACCTATAGTCTTGAAGATAGCTTGCAATTGGCGGAACAACTGGAACAACGCCTGAATAAAATAACAAGTGATGATGAACTATT
>JBNLAL010000176.1:0-4288 GCA_050302115.1 Gammaproteobacteria bacterium
TGAGTAAAACAGAGTTAACTTGCTTATGAGTGGTCACTTCAAGTTTATCCAGTTGTAATGCATCAGAGACAAGTTCTTTTTGTTGCGCAAGATGTACCGGCATCAAACCAGTTGCGGGTGATGCGGAGTAAAAACGCCCAGCATAACCAAAAGTATGTTGATCTCTTAAACAACCAATCATGGTTCCTCTTGATTGCATATAATACCAGCTTCCCTGGTTCTTTGGTTCTTCCTGTACCCAGACGATTTCTTTTACATTTGGATAAGAATCAATGACTGCTCTGACATCGTCTCTTGGGAAAGGGTAAAGTTGTTCAATTCTGGCAATCGCAATATTTTTAATGTCACTTTCGCGGCGTTGTTCCAGTAAATCGAAATACACTTTGCCACTACAAAACAGGAGTCGGGTTACTTCTTCTTTATTTAAATCATCTATTTCATCAATAACATTATGAAAATGGCCATTAACCAGGTCATCTACAGGGGAAGTAGAAAGCTTTCTTCGTAATAAACTTTTTGGACTCATTACAATTAGTGGCTTGCGATAAGGGCGAATTACTTGCCTGCGCAACATATGAAACATTTGTGCCGGCGTACTTGGAAAACAAACCTGCATATTTTTTTCTGCGCAAAGTTGCAAGTAACGTTCAAGACGGGCTGACGAATGTTCCGGTCCTTGTCCATCATAGCTATGGGGCAAGAATACAGTTAAGCCACAAAATCGTTCCCATTTGGCTTCGCAGGAACTGATGAATTGATCGAATACGACCTGTGCGCCATTAGCGAAGTCACCAAATTGCGCTTCCCACAAAACCAGTGCATTCGGTTCCGCACTACTGTAACCATATTCGTAAGCAAGTACCGCTTCTTCCGATAGTGTTGAATTGATCACGAGGAAACTGGGTTGCCCATCCTTAATATGTTGCAAGGGCAGGTGGGTTCGACCATCTTTCATATTATGTACGATGGCATGTCGATGGAAAAACGTTCCCCGACCACTGTCTTGTCCTGAAATACGGATCGGGTAGCCTTCATCGATTAATGATGCGTAGGCCATCGTTTCTGCATAGCCCCAGTCCATAAGTATCTCACCTTTGCCCATTTTTCCACGGTTTTCAATGATCTTGTTTACAGCAGGGCTGAGTTCGAAATCCTCCGGAATGTTAGTTATCGATGCGGTTAATTTTTCAACCGCATCTTTTGTAATAGTCGTATCAGCAGGATCAGTCCATTCTGTTCCTATAAAACGCGTAAAATTAAGCAGGTATTTAGGATTTGCATGTTCAGTATGAGTACCAGCTACACGTTCATCACTTTCCAGAGAGCTAATGTAATTTTTGGCAATGGCATCGGCTTCTTCCTGAGTAATAACGCCTTCAGCAATTAATTTATCTGTATGTAATTGTCGTACACCGGGATGATTACGAACATGTTGATACATGATGGGTTGTGTCGACATGGGATCATCGGCTTCACTATGTCCATGTTTTCGATAACAGACCATATCGATGACAACATCTTTATTAAATTCCATCCTGTAATCGAGTGCAATCTTGGTTACAAATACGACGGCTTCCGGGTCATCACCGTTAACATGAAAGATTGGTGCCTGCACCATTTTCGCAACATCAGTACAGTAGAGAGATGAACGCGAATCAAGCGGGTCACTGGTGGTAAACCCGATTTGGTTATTAATGATGATATGAACTGTACCACCTGTGGTATAACCACGGGTTTGTGACAGGTTAAAGGTTTCCATGATGACACCTTGGCCGGCAAAGGCAGCATCACCGTGTATTAAAATAGGTAAAACTTGATTGTGAACGAGATCTTTACGTCTGTCTTGTCTTGCCCTGACTGAACCTTCAACAACGGGATCGATTATTTCCAAATGTGAAGGATTAAACGCAACGGTTAGATGCACACTACCACCGGGGGTACTGATATCTGATGAATATCCCATGTGATATTTCACATCGCCCGAGCCTTTGATGGACTCAATCGTTTTACCTTCGAATTCATCAAATAATTGGCTTGGTTTTTTACCAATGGCATTGACCAAAACATTCAGACGACCGCGATGGGCCATACCGATAACCATTTCTTCAATATGTTGCTCTCCACCGGATTGAATGATTTCATCCAATAGGGGAATTAATGATTCGCCACCTTCAAGAGAAAAACGTTTCTGGCCAACATATTTTGTGTGCAGGTATTCTTCCAAAGCATTGGCATCGATAACACGATCAAGAATACGGATTCTTTTCTCTTTATCATAATTTGGAGTAGCAAGAGGCTCTTCCAGGCGTTTTTGTATCCAACGTTTTTGTTCGGTTTCATTAATGTGCATATATTCTGCACCAATGTGTCCGCAATACGTTGTTTTAATGATATGAATTATTTCACGCAAGGTAATTTCATCAGGCGCGAATAAGGAACCGGTATTAAAGGTTTTATCCATATCTTCTTCAGTCAATCCATGGAAGGCCGGATCTAGTTCAGGAGTATGAGGTCGTTCGTATTGTTTTAACGGATCCAGATCACTTTGACGGTGTCCGTTAAAACGATGTGCGTTAATTAATTGAAGTACGGATGTTTGTTTTTGGTGCGAAATGGCATCGGCTGCAGGTGCTTGTGTCGTTATTGCTGCATGATGGTGGCGTTTTGCAACATTGGCATAAGCCTGTTGTATCGATGAATGAGCAATGTCTTTTATTGATTCTCCATCCTGAAGTGAATCAAAATATTCGCGCCATTCTGGGTCAATAGTTTCCGGCTTGCTCAAATAAGTTTCATATAAATCTTCAACAAACCAGGCATTGCCACTATATAGGCAAGAAGGTATTGCTTTTTTCATGCATTATTCCTTCAACTTTTTCTTCTATTCCCCATTTTAATGAGGTTGTTTTGGGGTGTGAATTCCAGAAAATTTTACAAGCTCACTATAATTGATCTAATCGGGATAAGTATCAACTCTAACTATAAGATTTACTGGAAATATTGCTTATTAATTTAGACCATTTTTTTAGCCTTAGAGCTAATTTTTCATGCATATTTTAGGCCGTAACATATTAACTGGTCTTGCTGCATTGCCATAAAGCGCTGTATGCTTACGCAATTTTTGACACTTAATAAAATAATAAGACGTAAAGATTAGGGAGAAAGTTAATGGCTGATACAGTCACTATTACCGATAATAAAACGGGTAAACAGGTGGAATGTCCGATTTTAACCGGGGTATACGGTGCTCCAGTAATTGATACCAAAGCTCTGTATAAAGAGTTGGGAATGTTTACCTTTGACCCAGGTTTTGTCACAACTGCATCCTGCAGGAGTGCGATAACCTATCTTGATGGGGAAAAAGGTGTTCTCTTGCATCGGGGCTATCCTATTGAACAATTAGCAGAACATAGTTCATATCTGGAAGTCTGTTACCTGCTTTTATACGGCGAATTACCCACCAAGACTCAATTTGATGAATTCCGGGCAAATTTGAATAAACGTAATATGGTGCATGAGCATCTGGAACGTTTTTATAACGGTTATCTTTATGATGCACACCCTATGTCGATGTTAATTGGTGTTACCGGCGCACTTTCTTCCTATTACCACGAAGCAATGGATATTAATGATCCTGTTGATCGTGAACTGACTGCAATTCGCGTTATTGCCAAGATGCCAATTTTGGCGGCACATTGTTATAAACATTCAGTAGGTCATCCATTTGTTTATTCACGTGACGATTTGGGTTATGTGGAAAATTTTCTGAACATGATGTTTTCTGTACCAATGCGTGAATATCAACCAAATCCGATTGCAGTAAAGGCATTGAACCTGATGTTAATCCTGCATGCCGATCACGAACAAAACGCCTCTACTTCAACTGTTAGACTTTCAGGAAGTGCAGAGGCCAATCCTTTTGCCTGTATTGCAGCAGGTATTGTGACACTTTGGGGACGTGCCCATGGTGGAGCGAATGAAGCTGTACTAAAGATGTTGGGTGAAATTGAAAGACCGGAAAATATTCCCGAGTTTATAGCTCGCGCCAAAGATAAGGATGATCCTTTCCGTTTGATGGGTTTTGGACATCGGGTCTATAAAAACTATGATCCTCGCGCAAAGATCATCAAGAACGTCGCCGACCAGGTCTTTGAAGTAACAGGTAAGAATCCATTATTAGACATTGCAATTGAACTGGAACGGATTGCCCTTGAAGATGACTTCTTTGTACAACGCAATTTGTACCCGAACGTTGACTTTTACTCTGGCATTATCTATCAGGCGATGC
>JBNLAL010000177.1:0-4280 GCA_050302115.1 Gammaproteobacteria bacterium
AGTATTTTTACTACCAGGTGGAACCGAATTCGATGTCCATTTAATGGGGAATACCAAGACAGTCTATTTTAAGCTTGACCAGTCATCTTTGTTAAACAAGTTAAGAACCATCAATCCTTCCAAATGGGAAAAAGAACAAAATGACTTACTTATCCTTGATACGATTGATAGACGCTCACTTAATGATTTAACTGAACTGTTATTATCATCGAATCAATTTATGAATGAAGGCGAGGTAAATCATCATAACGCTCAACTCGGCTCGATAATCATTGATCAGGTTGTGATGACCATGTGTTCATCTATTCCTTCCGGTGAACAGGAACAGTCTGAAAGAATTAGTCTGGGTCGTGCCCGTCGTGTTGTAAATAATTTTATAGACTATATGGCGGCAGAATTTCAACGGCAGAGATGTCCAAGTGTTGTTGATATTTGTCTTGAGCTTAAAATCAGTCAACGTACATTACAATACAGCTTCAAAAAAATACTGGGAATAACACCCATTGCGTATTTACGTTATCACCGACTTAACCAGGTGCGACATCAATTACTGAACCTTGGTAATAAGAATGAAACCGTCACCGATATCGCGACTCGCTGGCACTTTTTACATCTGGGTAAATTTTCTGATGATTACAAACAGATGTTTGGGGAGTTGCCGTCAAAAACATTGCACAGAGCAATTGAAAAACGAAAAAAGCACTGATAACACCTGCGCTGTAGATTTATTTATCTCCATTTAGATAACAGGGTTCATTATCTCGATCTGTTGCTGACTTTTAATTTATAAGCTTTGTTTTATATGTATTAAGCAAAAGTATGAATTTGTTTTAGCATATTGGAGTCAGCTCATTGGCCGATATAGTCAATAATCATGAATTATCATTTACTCAGGCTTTTATTCTTTAAACGGAATAATGCTGAAATATCTTCATCCCCATAACCTTCATCCATAAGACGCTGATATTGTATTAAAGTCATTTCAACGATAGGTAATGCATTGTCACTGATCGATTTGATCATTTCCTGGCAGATAGACAGGTCTTTATGATGCAAGGCCAGTTTAAAACCCGGTTCATAGCTACCGGCCAACATCGTCTTGCCACGGTGATCGAGGAACCAGTTACCGGCTGCTCCTGTGGAAACAATATCAACTACCTTGTCCATTGGTAAGCCCATTGCGCAACCGAAAGCCAGGGCTTCGGTAACGGCCTGGTTAATTCCTGCTGCCATGATCTGGTTAACGGCCTTGGTGGCCTGTCCTGAGCCTGATGGACCAATGTAGACGATATTGCCGGCAATAGCATCAAGTGTAGAACGTGCTTTTTCTAATATCGCTTCTTCACCGCCGACCATCATTGCCAAACTACCGTTCTTGGCACCTTCGACACCACCGGACACCGGGCAGTCGAGAAAATGTGCATTAACTTCTTTTAATATGGAAGCAGCCTGTTTCGCTGTTTCAGCACTAACTGTAGAGGTATCCACGACAATGCTATCCGGTTTGATATCAGACTTGATAGCATTCACCATTTCCAGAACATCTTTATCTCTAGATACACAAATAATGATCAATTCACATTGTTTTGCGAGTTCTGCAGGTGTTGCAGAAGCAGTGCAACTACATTCTTGCGCTAAATCTTCAGCTTTTGAAAAAGTCCGGTTATAAATAGTCTCCAGTTTTTTTGACTTGGCCAAATTTCTGGCCATGTTAGCGCCCATCGCCCCTAAACCGATTACACCAGCTTTCATCTTCTTAACCTCAATAACAATTAATCTTCTAAATAAGTATAACCTTCAAGACCATGTATAAGTTGGTCAAGATAAGATGCTTTTGTTTTTTCATCACATGAACATGTTTCAATCAGTGATTGATACTGTTGTCTGAATTTGTCCGGATCAATATGTATGGTTTGAAAGAGATCCGAAACCTTGTCGCCCGTATCCAGTTCTGACAGTTTATAATTGCCATCAGCAGATAGTTCGATATTGGCCGAAGCGCTATCACCAAACAGGTTATGAATATCGCCCAATATTTCCTGATAAGCACCCAATAAGAAAATGCCAATCAGATAGTTTTCTGTATTACTTAAACTGTGAATAGGCAAACTGGTTTCGATGCCTTCACCATCAACATACTTGTCAATACGTCCATCCGAATCACAAGTCAGGTCTTGCAAGGTACAACGTTTATCCGGTTTTTCATTTAGCCGTTGTAACGGGAGAATAGGAAAAATTTGATCGATAGCCCAGGTGTCTGGCATGGTCTGGAATATAGAAAAGTTGGCAAAATATTTATTGGCTAATTTATCACGGAGTTCGTTTAATAAATCATGTTCAGAATCGATTAACTTAAGCAATTTCTGACATACGGCATAATACAGTTCATCGACCCAGGCCCATTGCTGCAGGTTTATTTGACCGTTGGCAAATTGTTCTCGGGCTGCTTCATAGAGTGTTGTATTTTTTTTATAACAGTCCGTAATGTTGTTAGCAGTACATTGTTCCAGCAAGTTGTAAAATTGATCAATAGTGTTATTTCGAACATCTTCATTAATGGTGTTTTGTTGTAAACCGATCGGTTCTTCAATATCGATAATATTAGTGATCATCATCGCATGATGTGCTGTCATGGCACGGCCTGATTCGGTAATGATTGAAGGTACATCTATATTCTCTGATTTACAGACGGACTGAATAGTAGAAACAACAGCATTTGCATAGGCATCAATTGTGTAATTCACAGAGTTGTAACGTGTCGATTGAGTGCCTTCATAATCAATCCCTAGACCACCTCCAATATCAACGGTGTTGATAGGGATCGACATTTTTTTAAATTGTGCGTAGAAACGTGCACCTTCATTAAGTCCTTTCTTGAAATCATTTAGCTCTGCAACTTGAGAACCAATATGGAAATGTAATAATTCAAGTGAATTCAAAAGATCATTGTCTCTCAATATCTCTATAGCTTCGAGTACCTGATTGGCATGCAGACCAAACTTTGATTTTTCTCCACCTGTGTTTTGCCAGTTGCCATTAGCTATCGATAACAAACGGATACGCAACCCGAGTAAAGGTTTCACTCCCAGCTCATTAGCGCATTCAATAATTAATGGTAGCTCGGACAGTTTTTCAATAACGATATATATCTTGAAACCAAGTTGCTTGGCAATTAACGCCAAACGAATATATTCACGGTCTTTATAACCATTACAAATAAGGGTGCTGCCTTTGTTGGCCAGCGCTATATTGATTAATAACTCCGGTTTGCTACCGGCTTCGAGGCCAACGCGATCATCACCTGCAGAGATAATGTCTTCAATTACCCGACGTTGCTGGTTTACTTTGATAGGATAAACCGAAGTATAGTTTGCATCATAGTTTTGTATTCGCATGGCTTTATCAAATGCATCTATCAAAACATTAACACGGTTTTTCAGGATATCACTGAAGCGAACGAGAATAGGTAATGTCAGCCCTTCATTTTGTAAACGTTGGGTTAATTCAAGAAGGTTAACCTTTATTTCCGGTATGGATCGATCGGGTAATACACAGACCTGTCCCTGATCATTAATATCAACATAACCTTCTGACCAGGCAGAAATATGATAAAGCGTACGTGATTGTTCGACCGACCAACTCATTAAATAGCCTTGTTAAGAAAAAGGGGATTATTGATGTGTTTGATAATGTTTGGCAATCACTTCTGCAACACAACATGTCAATTTTTTTGCAGTCGGGATATGCAGGAATTCATTGGGGCCATGCGCATTCGAACCCGGGCCCAACACACCGGTAATTAAAAACTGTGCTTCGGGAAATTTCTCACCCAGCATGCCCATAAACGGGATCGACCAACCTTCACCCATACACACTGCAGGTTTACCGAAGTAATTGATAGACGCCTCGTCCATTGCCTCTTCTAACCATGATGCCACCTCAGGTGCCATCCAGCCACTAGCGGCCCAATCCGGAGTAAAGCTCAACTTGGCCCCATAAGGAGGGTTACTTAATAAAAGCTCTTCCAGTCTTTTACTGGCCAGTTTTGCATCACAGATAGGAGGTATACGCATGGACAATTTTATTGATGTAGAAGGTCGTAAGACATTGCCGGCAGATGCAATATCAGGTATTCCATCAATCCCGATATAAGAAAGAGTTGGCCGCCAACTTCGATTTAAAATTAACTCAGCAGGATCTTTGTCTATAGTTAGCATACCTTCTTTCATAGGAAAACGTTTAAATACATCATCACCTAACATTTCTGCTGCACGTTGTGC
>JBNLAL010000178.1:0-4208 GCA_050302115.1 Gammaproteobacteria bacterium
ATGAACTACGTGAAGCCAGGGTTAAACAGGACCAGGAAATACTGACATGGGTAAAACAATTAGATGATGACTGGTTAAATCAACCCTTTATTTTTACCAGCAAGGTTGATAATAAAAAACGGGAGTTACCTACCTGGGCATTGGTTACACATATGTTTAACCACCAAACTCACCACCGTGGTCAAGTCACTACTCTGATAAAGCAACTGGGTATTGAGCCCGGGGTCACAGATATTCCATTTATGCCGGAATTCCAGGACTAAACAGGCTTTAAATAACCATGAAATTAATGACGAGTGGACATTTTGGTACTAATATAAGGCGATAATAAAAACGGAAAGTTATCTGTTTATAGATAACATATTTGGGTTAGAGGATTATGAGTAACATAGAAAACCAACTTAGTCTAAAAATTGCACTGCTTAAAGCGCTGGATTCATTATTGATGTTAGGAGTTCTGGCTCTGGCGGCTTACACTTATCTCTATGCTGAAAACAAGGAATTTATGATCTTTGTTTGCCTGGGCTTACTGGCTGTTTTCAGCATAACAGGCAGACTCATCTCCAAAATTGTTGCCAATACAAAAGTGAGACTGGAAATGGCCAAACGGGAGAAAAAGATAGAAGAGCAAAGGACATTGATGAGTACACGCCATACTCTTGGAGCTACAAGAAAGACCGGTACCGGTGCAACGTCAAACCCGACCAATCCTCCGCCTAAAAAAAACTGACGATAATTACAACTTAAGATCACGCAAATAATTTAACCAGGTCAACACTGGATCGTTTTGTGATTGTACGATAATTCTTTAACAACCATTTATCAGTCGTTTCAAAGCCCCGGAAATACAAATCCTGTATAAAATCGGATGCTACATAATAACGACTGGAAGAATCCATTTTTTCAAACGCTACGTCTTCAATGATATGAACATTCAAACGGTTCATCTTTTTTTCCAGATGCCCCGAATATAGCCAGTCTTTTTTGATTTGCTCTTTAGATAAAGCTATCGCACGCATCTCCCGTAGAAAAGTATTGGTAAATGAAAGTTCGTGAGTTCGTTTGCGTATTTCTTCAACGGTAGTTGGTAAAGAATTACGCATCAATGGTTGTAATAAAATAACCAGTATATCCGGATGTTGGCTGTTAAATATCAATGGAAATAACGGCGGGTTACCTGAGTATCCACCGTCCCAGTAATATTCGCCATCAATCTCTATGGCATGATGAATCGAAGGTAAACAGGCAGAAGCCAATAGCACATCAACTGTAATTTCTTTATTGGTAAAGATGCGCATCTTGCCTGTGCGAACTTCCGTAGTACCGATATATAGATCTACAGGACATTCTTTCTGTAAAACTTCAAAGTCAATATGCTCAACTAAAATATCTTTTAATGGATTCAGATTAAACGGGTTTAACTGATACGGTGAAAAACTTTCTGTTAAGGAAAGATAGGTATCAAGTTGTGCAGGATATTCAAAACCAACTACCTTTTGCCAAAGTGTTGTTGGCGCCGATTCAAACAACTCATTATATTTTAATGATACGGCTTTCCAGAAGGTGGAAATACTTTCCTTTGCACCTTCCTTTCCATTTTTAATCAAACCGGATGCTAATACACAGGCATTCATGGCACCGGAACTCACGCCGGAGATTGCCCTGATGTCCAGGCGCTCATCATCAAGTAATCGATTCAATACGCCCCAGGTAAAGGAACCATGAGAACCACCACCTTGTAAGGCAAGGTTTACAGGTTTCAATGTTTTTTTAGGCATATTGCTTACAACTCTAAATATTGCATTGCAGCAATTACAGCCTATTCGTATTACAAATGCAAATACTAAATTGAGAATAATGTCATAAAAATGAAATACTTAACGCATTATAATGGTGCGTTTATTATTGCGGGATGCACCTGCATGAAGAGAAATTTTAATTAGCGCCTTTATCGATAACAGAACGAACACAATTTCGACCGGCCCGCTTTGCTTCATATAATTCTTCATCTGCGCGCTGTAGCCATTGGTCGTCTGTTTCATCGTTTTGATATTGGGCCACCCCAAGACTGATAGTAACCTTTCTACCCTGAAACAATTCACTCTCCTCCACTGTTTGACGCAAATTTTCTGCAACCATCACGGCCTGTTGTAAATCGGCATTTTTTAACAAGACAACAAACTCTTCACCACCGACTCTGAAAACGTAGTCAATCTTTCGCTTTCTTTGATTTAAAAGATCAACCAGATTCTTTACAACCTGATCTCCAGCAACATGACCAAGCTCATCATTGATTTGTTTGAAATGATCAACATCAAGCAGGATTAAACTCGCAGGCCCTAAATCACGACGCGTTTCTTCAATAATATTATCCAGGCAGGTATTCATAAACCGGCGGTTATAAGCATTCGTCAGCGGATCACGAATAGCCAGTTCAGACATCTTTTCCTGTAAGCGAATCAATGTCCCGACTAACAAATCACTGAAGTAACATAAAATAAAAAGTGTAAACATAAAGCGCAAGGCTAATACAGGTTCGAACTGCTTCAATACCACAGTTAGAAAAACAAGAAACGAAACTGTTATAAATTTCCTTGCCCTGCTACGTTCAGTAACAAAAAAGACAACAAAGAAAACCGGGTAACACCAGAATAACGCGGGCATACCAATCTTGATAACGGAATAAACCACTGAAAGATGCACAATGGCAAAGAATATCCAGGATGGAACCAGGACAATATTTTTAGTTTTTATTGCAATTGAATTGGACATTGCAATCAAAGTGATCAGTGCTGTAAGCAAACTGACATAAATTCGATGCTGAACAATATTTAGAATAAAGAACGGAATGAGGAAAGGCAGTGTCGTCCAGCCAAGCAACATCATGTTACGATCACGTAAAGTTTGTAGTGTGTCTCCTTGCGCTGCAACTAATGCATTCGAAGGTTTGCCCTTTCTAAGAATATTCAATATTGATATATCCTTCCCCGCCGTTGGGTATTGTTATTTTTTTAGAACAATTATAAATGAATCTTGTCACCATTTTGCGACAAAGGCAAAACAAATATTTACCCATCCGGAATTAAAAAAAAACATAACCCATTGTTTTTATATGCAATATCAATGCTTGCAGCACAGAAACGAAATAAAAGTATGTCCTTACTCGGGCAAAAGCTTGCCATTTGCCCGAGTAGGAAGTTAAGAATGGAAAGTGAAAAATTACTTACGAATGCCCTCGATCACCAATATCAGTTCCACTTCCTTGGAATAAGGACCGAGAAATTTAGTGATGTCGTAATCTGCCAAAGCGAATCGGGTTGTGCCTTCAAAACCAACACGGTATCCACCCCAGGGATCTTTACCCTCGCCAATATATTTCACATCGATACTGATCGGTTTAGTCACCCCATGTAAAGTAAAGTCACCCTTCAGGACACCATTACCGTCCTTATCCAAATCGAAAGACGTACTGACAAACTTCGCCTGCGGAAATTTTTCAACATCGAGAAACTCATCACCACGTAAATGCTTGTCACGTTCTGCATGGTTTGAATCAATGCTTGCTGTATTTATCGTTACACTAACTTTGGAAGCAGCGGGATTTTGTTTATCAAAGGTAAATTCACCTTCAAAATCATTAAAGCGACCATATATCCAGCTAAACCCCAGGTGTGAGATCTTGAACTGAATCGAAGCATGCATACCTTTCTTGTCGATGACATAGTCACCGCGCTGATTCATCATGTCATCAGCATATGTATTTATCGAAACAAGACTTAACATTAAGAAAACATATCGAATAACTTTCACTACCCATTCTCCTTTTGATCAAACGGTTTAAGCATGCGCACAAGAGTCACATCCTTATCAAAAAAATGATGCTTAATTGTTGCGCCAACATGTAAGACAAAAAGAAATGCAATTACATAGGCGGCAAGTTCATGTAATTCTCCAACTATCTCAGCTCTTTCACCACCCATTTTCGTTATAGCAGTTATCTCAAACCACCCGAACATATCAATAGGTGCACCTTTGGCCGTCGTAATAAAATAACCACTAATGCAAACCACTAATAAAAGAAGATAAAAACCCACATGTGTGATCTTTGCTGCAATCATTTCCCAGCGTTGATATGTTGCCAATGGTAATGGTGAGGTATTAAAAAAAATCCAGGCAAGACGAAACAACAATAAAAAGAACACCAGCAT
>JBNLAL010000179.1:0-4142 GCA_050302115.1 Gammaproteobacteria bacterium
GGGCCGGGAAATAATATTTTCAGCCCGAAGACGGTCATTCGGCTTTGCATCAGCAGCAAGAGCAACAGGTTCTTTTATCAAGATTTCGCCGGAATCAGTCACAAGCTGCAGTACTGGTACTTTCACATCCTCGCCCTCAACATGCCACAACGTTGTGACACGAATAGGATCACCGGGCGCCGCTTCTTGCCTGTCCAAACGATACCCAAGTAATTGCAAATTTTCAGCAACGGATTAAAATGATTTTTACCAGAAATATGTTTGGTTAGATTTTGTTTTACGCTTTTGTCCAGGATATTGCTTCAAACCTGGAAAAATATCGCGGAGAGATTGCTAATCTTTACATTGCCAAAGCAAATGAAACATTACAAGTTGAACGCTTTGACGTTGCTGACAATTATATTGATCTCGGTGAACGCTTTGCGCCTGGTCTGGAAAGTTTAACTGAAACACGTAACGCCATTGCCACTGCCAGGGAAGAATCAGATCGTCTGGCACGTGTAGAAGCAAACAAACTTCCTTTCCAATCTTTAACCGATGGTAACAATGTTTCTGAAGCTGAAAAAATCTTTGAACAATTTAAGGCAGATTTACCAGCTGACGATCTGTATTTAACAACAGAAGCAGCCCCCATGCTGGCGAATGCCTATGGCAGACTGGCACAAAGTAAAGCCGAAACCAAGGATTTCTCGACTGCTTATACTTTTGTGACCAGGGGTCTTGAAGTTGACCCGAGTAATATTGATCTAAGTGATCTGAAAACAAGATATCAATTAGAGTTGAACATTAACGAACTAACCGAACTCTTCAAAACAGGAATTTCATTCCCTAGTGACGTTAAACAGAAGATAACACAGATATCAAATGCTGACCCTGTCCGATTCGCTGAGTTTAGTAATTCTTCGGCGGCTGTATTAGCGGAACGCATTAATAACTTACGTACGACTGACGAAAATGCGGCTGCCAGTCTGGCAAACAATGCTGCGGCTTTATTCCCTGCCAGCCCTGTCCTTGCGGATCTGAAAAAACAATTACAACTTAAACCCTGGGATCAGTTTGCAAATGCGAACGCTGCTATCAAAGCCGGAAAATTAACTGAAGCAACCCAGATTCAGCAGGCAGCGGCATCTGAATATACTGGTCACCCTCAATTCGCACAATTCTCTGATGTTTTGGCACAAAGAATTAAAGATGTTAACGACGAGTACAATGACTATTTAAAAGAAAAGGAAGCAGCTGGGGAAAATTATGATGATCTCAGACTGGCAAAAAAATTGTTGGAACGTGTTAGGAGAAAATGGACGGATAGTCCCGATTTTGCTACTGCTGAAACTGAACTCGATACATTAATTGCCAAGGTTAAACCGACACCTAAACCAAAGATAAGAACAGCGGAAAAATCTTTGGAAGAAATCAGTTCTGCTGCCAGCACTTCGGGCGAAGGAACAGCCGCTGCAGTGGCTGAAACATGGGAACCGATAGAAAGTGATTCAGAATGCACAAGCCGACTTGCCGGTTATGGTACAAGAGCAAAGGCAATATGCTTTGATATGATACATTCTTCTGCCCGTGGGCCGCTTATGGTGGTAGTTCCGAATGGAGAAGGATTTGATAAACCTTTTGCAATTTCAAAATATGAAATCTCGGTTAGTGACTGGAGCAAATATTGTATTTTAAGCGGAACTTGCAAACCAATTAAAGACAAGGAAAGACGTAACGAGCCCATGACCGGGATTACTTTAAAACAGGCACAGGAATATGCAGTTTGGTTATCAGAACGTACAGGTAAAACTTATCACATACCTACTAAACAAGAATGGGAATACGCAGCTAATGCAGACGGTAAGCAACCGAAAAAGGATTTTAACTGTCGAGTTTCAATCGGTGATAAATTAATTAAAGGAACGGGTATTGTTAGTGTTAAGTCAGGGAAGTCAAATGGTTGGGGCCTGAAGAACTATGTAGGTAATGTCCAGGAATGGGTAATTGATGGCGATACAACTACTGTTCGTGGTGGAGCTTATAGTGATCCACACTCAAAATGTGACATTTCTCTTGAGCGTAGCAGTGACGGTAGTGCTGATGAAACAACAGGTTTCAGACTTGTTAGGGAAGATGTGGGTTAAGAGCAAATAATTATACAAAAAAAAGAGTATCAAATGACGACACAAACACTGCGCGGACTGGCAAAAGACTATGCCACAGGTGCGATTGACAAGGAACAATATCGTAAGTCACGAGGTGATCTTATAAAAGGGATAATTGCTGGGGAAGTTATTGTAGAACCAATAAACTTTTTACCCCCGCTAAAACCCGCAACTGATGACGACATATCCACAAAAACAATTGAACGCGATCGAACCGAAATCAAACCTCAAAAACCTCAACCGAAACCGGAAGCACGAGAAAATAGACCCAAAGCAAAACCCTCTTTAACAGAAACACCTTCAGCTATTCCTGAAAAAAAATCTCCCGGGCTGTTTATTGCAATAAGCACAATTACAGTAATTATTTTAATTATTGCTGTCGTGCTTTTTTACCCCAAACCACCTGGTACTAAAACAGAAACATTAGTCCAGACAATACGTAATGATGAAGAAATGACTAATTTAAGTAAAGCAGGTGAAGATCTGATTGCTCAATTTTTGTCTGAAAAAAACTGGAGTGAAGAAAGCCTGGATAAATTTGTCACTGATTGGACGACACTTAATGCAGAAGAACGTTTATCAGCTTCACAGACCAAACGTATGCAACGCATGACTTCTTCTATTTATAAACAATTTTTGGAAGAAAAGGCTTTGGCTAATATAGACGAAGAAAAAGCCATAATGAAACAACAAAAACTTATTGAATTTGCCAAAGCAATTGGTATTAACGATCCACGACTTATGATTGAGCAATAGAAAGGCTATTTTTTAAATAGCCTTTCTATTCTATTCAACTATTCTTCCGGAAATCCTTCGAATTCATCACCACCGATTTGGCTTGAACGTTTTTCGAAATAAGCGTTTTTAACAAATTCATATTCGTCTACTGACGCTTCTCCCAACAAGTCACCCGTAGAAAGTAGATCAGATTTAAAGTCAATATAATTTAAAGTAAGTAATCCAGCTCGCAATTCATCGCTGTCCAGGTATGAAATTGGATTAAGTAATGTGCGATCAACAGCAAACCCTGTTGCATCCCTGATTGTTGCAGGACCAAGGAATGGAACAACTAAATAAGGACCTGGACCAACACCCCAATAGGCCAAGGTCTGACCAAAATCTTCATCACTTGAAGGTAAGTCCGAAGATAAAATGTCAAAGAAACCCAACAAACCAAATGTTGAATTAATCAGAAAACGAACAGAATCGTTTACCGTCTGGGTAAGATTTAACTGGAGAATATCATTAGCTATAACAGAAATCTGGCTAATATTATCGAAAAAGTTTGTTACACCTGTATCAATAACATCTGGTGTTACCGCATTATATACTTTGCCAATCGGATCGAACAAAACATCATCCATTGTTTGATTAAACGAATAGACCCCACGGTTAAAACCTTCCCATGGATCACGTTCATCCAATGCATTGGTAGTCGCACAAGCAGACAACAACAGCATGGAAAAACCGACCAGTATTATCCTCAGTAAAGACACGAATTTTTTATTCATTTTTATTCCTTATCGTGTAATTGTGATTTTATTAATGATAAATCAAGAGATTACTATATGGTTATGTGAAAATCCATGTAGAAACAAATATCATAAGATATTGAATATTTATGATTTTTTATTAGAAAGCATACAACTTTTTTATTCAATATCTTGAGTTAAGAAGTTAAACTAGTTTAATAAGTTAATAAATAATCAAGATTTCATGACAACTGAAAAAAATATTGATTTTGATGAAGTACAAAAATTTGCGTCACGCTCCTCCAGTTGGTGGGATGAAACAGGTGAATTTAAAACACTGCATGATATTAATCCGGCTCGATTGGCTTACATTCAAAAACAGGCATTAATTAAAAATATAAAAGTACTGGATATAGGTTGTGGAGGAGGATTATTAGCGGAAGCCATGGCTTCACATGGAGCAATAGTGACTGCGATAGATGCAAGTTCAGACAACATCCAAACGGCAATAAATCATGCACAA
>JBNLAL010000180.1:0-4140 GCA_050302115.1 Gammaproteobacteria bacterium
AAGTTCCATGCTGATTCCATACCAACCATTTTTCCAATCTTCTATGCCAACATACATGTCCCAGCTCCTATGTAATTACGATTAGCAATCTGACAATTCTAACTTCTAGAATCAACCTTGATTATGTCCGCTTTGGGTCGTTAGTAGACAGTTTACTGAGTAGGTTCTTGTATCATCCATAACAAATTTCCTTATACGAAATGAATTAAGACGCGGTTGATTTCCTTGCTTCACTGATTTCTTCAAGTCTGGCTTTTAATTCCGGTTCATTATCCGCCATTGATAACACATCTCTGCGACTTAAACGCAAAAGTGTAGTCGGTCTCTCGGCTTTAACATTCGCGGTTCTTACCTGTGATTCCAGTAATGCCATTTCACCAAAAAAGTCACCGTCTCTGAGTTGCGCAATCGGTTCGTCTTCATGACCGGTTTTATAAATCGTGACCAGACCGTGTGTAATGATATAGAGAGAATCTCCTTTTTCGCCTTCACCAATAATCTTGTCACCCGCCAGAAATGTCAGTGCCTTGGCCAGTTTTGACAGCCGTTCCAGCAGATCATTGGATAAACCATTTAATAACGGCACCATGCCAATCAAATCATGTGGTTTTAAACGGGGCGCAGGATCGGAGATAGGCTGTAATGAATTAATGGCTTCATTGATCCGTCTTTCTATATTCGTATAGACCTTGGAACCAATCTCCCCATCATGAAAGGCTTCTTCAATAAAAAAGTTGGCTGCGACCAGGGCCACTTTGGCAAACAGGCGTGTTTCAAAGCGCAAATAAAAATCCGGAAAATCTTCTGCTACTTTCGATAACCGCTGTTTGCGTCGTTGTGAGCGTTGTTCATATCTTTTTATAACCGGTTCCTTATGTGCCTGATCAAAGTCCTCTATTTCTTTAAGTTCTTCTATTACTTTTTCACAAATTAAAATACCCGCAATGTCTCGCTGCAGACTTTGTGATAGTCGCAGGTATTGATACCGGGCCAATATGCCTGCAGCCCAATTCACTTCTCTTAAATGTTTAATCAACATGGATTCCAGTATGAGAAAAGGATTCTTTTTTTCCGTTTCACTACTTGAAACATCTTCATCACTATCTCCTCCATGAGCCCATATATCACGATCCCGTTGTAACGAATTTTTTATACTCAAATACGTGTAGTATTGTAAAAAACCAATATCATAAAGATATTTAAGCTCATGCATTTCAATACGTAAGGCCGTGATATTGACGTGCTTTGACTCGATATATTCATCTGACTCTCTATCACTGACATTAAATATCTGTTGAGTCTTTTTCTGGATTAATTGTTGCGTACTTCTCGAGATCAGTTTGGCGTTATGGAAAGAATCAAGAATGTCTTCGGCGTGATGTTGTGATTGAATCAAGCCATGTTTTAATTCAGCTTGTTCTTCTCCGGTAAATTTATTGAAACCCAGTTTTTCCATTAGAGGCCGAATTGTTGATGCATTGACCAATAAGGAAAACAATACAACACCCAGTGTTATATAAAGTAATGTTTCACGGCCTGGTATCTCTTCCGGAATAGACAGAACAATAGCAATGGCCAGTCCACCTTTTAGCCCTCCCCACCACATGATGTGCCGTTCACCCATAGAGACGTTAGGAAGTTTGAATATGTGTATTGTTGCCGGGACCATAGTGTAAACACCTGCAGCCCGTGCGATTAAAACCAGAACAACTGCAACTAAGATAATATCCATGTGCGAATAAAGCTCGAAGATATCGACCGACAAACCAACGAGCAAAAATAATAACGAGTTACAAATTAGAACAATAACGTCCCAGGTTTCATCAACCGATTCGCGATCGCTTTGTGGGATACGACTGACACCAAAAATACCCAGGGCAATGGCTGCTGCGACAACGGCCATTACACCTGAAACATGTAACAAATGTTCTGCTATGGAAAAGCTGCTGTAGGCCAGTACGATAGACATGATTAAATAGGAACTTAACCCGGCTTTTATACGGTACAACAACTCACTTAGGATAATGCCGATTACTGCACCGACAATAAGTCCACCGACAAAGACATAAAAGAAATCAAATACTGCTGTACCCAAATCAGAGGCTTCAAAATGCCCCTTAAGGATCAAATCAATTATAATGCCGAAGAAAACGATGGCAGTAGCATCATTCAGAAGCGACTCGCCTTCGACCAGGATAGTCAAACGATGTGGTGCACCCAATTCCTTGAATAGCGCGATCACAGCGACCGGGTCAGTTGCCGAAATCAATGCCCCGAACAAAAGGGCATGTAGGATATTAAAATCCTGAATTAACCAGAGACCCAGGCCGATTAATCCCGCAGAAATCATCAAGGCAGGTATAGCCATAACCAACACTGGAATAATGTCCTTCATCAATAAGCGCGCATCCATATTGATGGCAGACTCAAAGATCAACGCTGGCAAAAATAGAAACAGAACCAGATCGGGCGTTAATTGAAATTCGTTTAAGAGAGATTCGAGTTCCGGATAATTTCGGGCAAAAGAACCGATGATAATACCCAGGAGAACGAGAAAAACAGTATAGGGAATGGGGATATTACGACATATAGCCGCTGCAATCATGGCAACGGTCAACAGACCCATTACAACCAGTACTATCTCTGATAATGGCATAATTTTCCCCTTATCAATAAATGTATATTAATTTCCCTGAATACACAAAAAATAGAATCTGTCTCAAAACTACTGCACTCGTTATCCTGCATTCCGGCGGTGCTCGGAATCCTCATGTATTAGTATACACTCTGGTTCCTACGCTCCGGCGGAATACAACCTAACTTCGCTCGCTACATTTTGAGTCAGATTCTAGTTAATTATTGTTTCTGTTTTTCCTGACATCCGGTCAAGAATAATCACTAAAGCCAAACCAAAAACGATCATTAATACTGAATAAAGCACCTGGGAATTAATCAAATCGGGGAAGTAAGGCACTGATGAAATAAGACGTTCCTTTTCCCGGATGACTTCATAGGACCGTATCTGAAAAGGCCAGATAACGTATAGGGACGCAACCAGCAATCCCGAGATAAATAATATTGTTTGCCGATAATACCTTTTAAGTACAAATGATAATAACCGGCTAAATAAAATAACCCCGGTGATGATGCCCAGTACAAAAGGAATGATGATAGCAAAATCAAAATAACCGATCGCATTAAATATATAGGCATACTTTTTCATCATTAACAGAATAAACGAGCCTGATATACCGGGGAGAATCATGGCTGATATGGCAATGGCTCCACAAAGGAAAATGAACCAGCTATCATCAGGCGTTGAAGCAGGTACCATAGTGACAACAAAACCACCGAATAACACGCCTAGCAATAAAAACAACAACTGTTTGATAAGGATAAAAACACCGAGGTGCCTGAACAATAACACAATTGAGCCAAGGATCAGTCCAAAGAAAAAACCGTAGATGATCTCCGGTTGCGTTCTAATCAATGTTGGCAATGAAACTACGCGGGTAAAAAATATTAATGCCGAAACCGCCCCAATTCCCAGTGGGATCAAAAAAGGGAAATCGGGTTTATTAATAATGCCACTTAAATCAAATTTCAGTATTGATCGCAACCAGGCCATATCAAATGATTTAATCGCATTAATCAACTGCGGATAGATACCCAGGATAAAAGCCATCGTGCCACCACTAACACCCGGCACAACATCAGCAGAACCTACACAAAAACCTTTTGCAATTAACGTAAGACTGTATTTCAACATTAGGAAAACTTAATTCTTATGATAAGGGCGACTTAACTCATGAACTGAATCAATAAACGCGCCGGCATTTTCAGGATCGATATCCGGTGTAATACCATGACCGAGATTAAACACGTGACCGGATCCTTCTCCATAACTCGCCAGGATTGAAGCAACTTCATTTCGAATCACATCCGGATTTGATTTCAAGACCGCCGGATCCATATTGCCCTGCAATGCAACCTTGTCACCAATAGCCGCCCGAACCCGACCCAAATCCTGTGACCAGTCTATACCAACAGCATCACAACCTGTTGCGGCAATATCTTCAACCCAAAGACCCGCACCTTTACTGAAAAGAATGACGGGTATTCGATTACCATCGTACTCTC
>JBNLAL010000181.1:0-4113 GCA_050302115.1 Gammaproteobacteria bacterium
TTTTACGACCCACTTGCCTTTTTCAGAAACCAGTTGCTGATCACAATTCATCCCTTTTGCTTTTATTCTTTGTCCTTTTAGTTCCTGCACAACAATCTTTCCCGAAGCACGTAATTGTTTTATCTTTTTATTTAAGTCCTTGTCATCCCTTGCAGGTGCAAAGATTCTTGAGGCAACTTCTTTTTTATTCTGAAATTTTAATAAGGATTTTACGTCGGTACTGAAACCGGTTGCCGGACGCGGACGTCCAAATGCCTTACCAATATCATCGTAACGACCACCAAAGGCAATCCCCTCTCCTTCACCTTGCGTATAAGCGGTGTAAACCATGCCAGTGTGATAGTTATAACCACGCAATTCCGCCAAATCGATATTAATGTTAATTTCCGATTGCTCCTGCACAACCTTAACCAATGCACTAATCTCTTTTATATAAGCAGCAATATCATTAGATACCTTTGCAAATAGCTTATTAGCTTCCTTTAATACTGATACATCACCATTCATATCTATAAGTTCGAGTATTGCCCTGCTCGATGCATCAGAAATTTTCCATTCCTTTAGCAATGATTTAAGTTCATCTTTTGCCTTACGCTGTAATGTCTCGAATACTGCAGCTTGCTGCTCGCAATTTAATGATGAACCGGAACTCAATGAGCGAAAAATTCCAATATGCCCAATATCAATATAGGTTTGTTGGATGCCAACATGTTTTAATGTCGCTAACATTAACTTGACTATCTCGATATCACTGGCAACACCGGCATGCCCATATAACTCTGCCCCAAGTTGTAATGGTGAACGGGTCTCACCGGACTTACCTGGCCGCGTATGTAAAACAGATCCAAGATAACATAAACGTGTTGGCACATCGCGTTTTAATAAATGAGCATCTATGCGAGCAACTTGTGGCGTCATATCAGCACGAAAGCCCATTAACCGACCGCTCAACTGGTCAGTCAATTTAAAAGTTTGTAAATCCAGGTCTTCACCGGTGCCGGTTAATAGCGATTCGAGGTATTCGATCATTGGCGGAATTACAAATTCATACCCCCATAATGTGAACAGATCGATGATCTCTCTACACATGGTTTCCAATTGTATGGCCTTGGGTGGGAGTATCTCCTCGATACCTTCAGGCAATAACCATCGATTTGTTATATTCATAAATTCCTAATGCACTATGTATAAAAAGACGACACCAAATAACATACTGGTTAGGCCCACAAAGCGTATCGTTTGATTATCCATTTGTGATGCCATAAAAAATACCTTACGCATTCCTTCAGGGTTTATAAACGGCATTAATCCTTCAAAAACAAAAACCAGGGCGAGTGCAGTCAGAAGATCACTAAAGTTAATATTAAACAATCACTTTCCCCACCGTAGATGTTATGCCCGAACAGGATTATTGGAGTCCTGCGACTCATCAGTTTTACCGTATACGGGTTTATCTGCCTTTCGAGTTATTAAAATATCTGAAGAACTCAGACTCAGGTTCAACCAACATAATATCATTACTGTTATTGAAGCTATTCTGATAGGCATTCAAACTTCGATACAAAGAATAAAATTCCTGGTCTTTTGTATAAGCAGCCGCGTAAATCTCGGTTGCCTGTGCATCACCTTCACCACGAATAATTTCTGCATCACGATATGCATTTGCAAGAATGATCTCACTTTCCCGATCTGCATTTGCACGAATTCGTTCGGCAGCTTCAGAACCCCGTGCACGGAAATCTTTCGCAACACGATTACGTTCAGCACGCATACGAGCATATACTGAATTACTAACCTCAGATGGCAAGTCAATTCGTTTTGTGCGCACATCAACAACGTGGATACCCAATTCATCAGGAAGTTTGGCTGTGCTTGCTTTAACAACATCAAGAATCTGTGACCGTTCACCGGCAACCACTTCCTGTACCGTGCGTGCACCAAATTCATCTCGTAAGGCACGGTTTATTCGCTGCCCTAACAGACCATTGGCATAAAGCACATCACCACGAGTCGCGGTATAAAACTTTTCTACATCAGTAATACGCCACTTAACATAGTAATCGACGATGACGTCTTTCTTTTCTATTGTGAGAAATCGTTGTGGTTCCTGGTCAAGGTTTAATAAACGCTTTTCAAATTTTTGTACCTTGTTAACAAACGGAATCATGAAATGAACACCAGGCTCAAAATCTGATTTTTCAATCTTACGAAATTCGAAAACAATCGCTTGTTCCCATTCGTTAACTTTAAAAACTGAAAAATATCCAATGATAGTTATAACGATCAAAGGGACAAATATTTTAGTACTTAATGGCATTATCTTACCCCCCTGATTCGATTATCAATACGTTGCCTTAAGTCATCTACAGCTGACGTGGGTGACGACGATGATGAACTGGACGATGATGAGTTAAAATCCGGAAGCGTCAGGTTTGAATTCTTTTTTTGCCTATTCTCCATTAGTTTATCAATGGGTAAATACATCAAACTGTTGCCATTATCATTATCAATCAGAACTTTATTCGTGTTTGATAAAACTGACTCGATAGCATCCAGATATAAACGTTCACGGGTTACTGCAGGTGCTCGCTGATATTCTGCTAATAATTGTTCAAATCGGCTTGCTTCACCTTCAGCCTTGGAGATGATACGCGATTTATAGCCATTGGCCTCTTCGCGTAACCTGGCAGCACCACCACGTGCCTTCGGGATAATATCATTTCGATAAGCCTCCGCTTCATTAACCAGACGTTGTTCGTCTTCACGTGCTTTAATCGCATCATCAAAAGCCGCTTTAACTTCTTCAGGTGGTTTGGCAGGCTGCATTTCTACTGTCGAAATATAGATACCTGTTCCATAATCATCGGTTCCTTCTTCATCCAGTGTCTGTTGTATTAACGTTTGGATATTTTCAGCAATCTGGCTACGTCCTTCGGTCAAGACATAATCCAAACGACTTTTACCAATAACTTCACGTACAACGCTTTCCGTCACCTGCCGTAATGTTGCAGCAGGTGCATAGACATTAAATAAATAACGTGTCGCATCACCAATACGCCATTGAACCGCAACCTCCACATCAACAATGTTCTCATCCTGTGTCAGCATTAATGCCTTATGAGTTATGGAGCGTACCTGTCCAACATTCACTTTTTGTACTGTTTCAATAGGTCTTGGTAAACGTATTTTTAAACCCGGGTCCAATGTTTCAACATATTCACCAAATCTTAAAACGACACCGCGCTCCTGTTCATCAATGAGGTATGTCATGTCGTATGCTAGCCAGGCCAATAACAATAAAAACCCCAGGATGAATGGAAACATGGCGTTGTTGTTGTCAATACGGCCCGGCTTGTTACCAAACATGCCACCAAATCCTTTTTGCATCTTGCGAATTATTTCATCAAGATCAGGTGGCCCTTCACCGTTTCCGCGATTGCCCCAGGGGTCTTTGCCCTTATTGTCTTCTGGTGGTTCGTTCCAGCCCATTAAATAATCTCCGACGAAAGTTTTTGGTCATGCTAAAAGTTTAGCGATTTCCTTTTCAAAATTAGTAGTGTTTTACTCGTAAATATAACAAAGGGGCCGATCTTAATAGTGAGCCGACCCTGACTGCAACTTTGATATGTCCAGTTTTGCCTCTTCACATAATTTGTTCAGGCGAAAATCCTCCAATTCAACCTCCATAATCCAGCCACCTTTTTCATTCACATCCTCATGTCTGACCACCCCGAGGTCAAACAGTTTAGCCCGTAATTGACCGGCAGTGACCGGTAAATTCAGACATCTGGAAGGGATATGCCTGGATAAATATTGATCAATTTGATCCAACAATAGTTCAATCCCATCACCGGTCAGTGATGATAACCAGACTCGCGGATGAGGATAGTTTTCTGTTGTTTCCACACGTGCCGATAGTTCATCATGTTGATCAATCTTGTTATACACTTCTATTTGCGGGACTTCATGTGCCCCTATCATTTCGATAACCTGATTAACTTCATCAATACGCGTCTGGCGTTCTTCCTGTTCCACATCGATAACGTGGATCAATAAATCCGCCTCGCGTACCTCGTCCAGCGTCGCCTTAAATGATTCAATCAAATCCGGTGG
>JBNLAL010000182.1:0-4112 GCA_050302115.1 Gammaproteobacteria bacterium
TTCGGCGTGTTGTGGATAAGTACGCCACCCACTTTATGACCTGTTAGGTTGGGATTAAATAGGATTCGTCCCTGAGGTTAGTTATCATCACTAATTTTTTAAGTTATGTTTGATCATTTATCTTATTAAAAATATTAATTCAAATATGTAACAAATATATGCTAATTTTTATTTTTTTAAAAATCAATAAGATACGAAACTGAGCAGATATGAATACCGCTGAATTTGATATAAAAAAACTCGCAGAAGAGTATGAATCCAAATCGCCCGTGGCGATCATTAAATTAGCATTGGAGCAATTTAATAATATTGCCATATCGTTCAGCGGAGCCGAAGATGTCGTCCTCATAGATATGGCACATAAAATCAAACCCGACATTGATATTTTTTCTCTGGATACGGGCCGTTTGCATCCTGAAACATATCGTTATATTGAGCAGGTCCGTGAACATTACAATATTGAAATTGATGTGCTTTTCCCTGATTCTGATTCAGTACAAGAATTGGTTAAAGAAAAAGGACTGTACAGTTTTTACAAAGATGGCCATAAGGAATGTTGTGGCATTCGTAAGGTCATTCCACTACGTCGGAAGCTATTAACTTTGAATGCCTGGATAACTGGCCAACGCAAGGATCAAAGCCCCGGGACACGTACTGCAGTTCCTGTTATAGAAAAAGACAATGCTTTTTCAACAAAGGATAAAGAGCTTATTAAATTTAACCCTTTAGCTAACTGGGCATCTGAACAAGTTTGGGAATATATCAGGGAAAATGATGTGCCTTTTAACTCGCTACACGAAAGAGGATTTATCAGTATTGGTTGTGAACCCTGTACTCGACCTGTATTGCCCAATCAACATGAACGCGAAGGCCGATGGTGGTGGGAAGAGGCAACGCAAAAGGAATGCGGTTTACACGTAGGTAATTTAAAAAAATAAAACATATGCATATTACACTTGTAAAAAAAATACTGGCTGATGGTAGTCCTTGCAGAAAGTGTGCTGAGGTACAGGAACGACTTGAAAACGAAGGTCTAATAGATCGAATTGATCATACTGTGATAGCAGATGAACGCGACCCTGAAAGTGAGGGGATGCTATTGGCCAAAAAACATGATGTAGACCGTGCTCCTTTTTTTATAGTTGAAAAAGACAATTCAGATGTTGAGATTTATACAGTTTATTTCAAATTCATAAACGAAGTATTAAACCAGACATCAAATGAAAAAGATGCCGCCAAGGAAATACTGGATGATAATCCTGACCTGGATTTTTTATAAGTCTGGACTTAATAGGTTGGTAAATCAGTATCTTTAAAGAGTTCTTCGAGTTCTTCTTTCGTATTCGTTTGTGCCGAGCGTTGCACAATTTCTTTTGTTAGATGAGGTGTGAACAGCTTTATAAAATCGAACATATATTCACGTAAAAATGTACCTCGCCGAAAACCTATACGTGTGACACTAGGTTCAAACAATTCACTGGCATCGATGGCAACCAAATCAGAATCCAGTTTTTCATCATAGGCCATACTTGCCACAATGCCGACGCCCAGGTTTAAACGGACATAGGTTTTTATTACATCCGCATCTGAGGCTGTGAATACTACTTTGGGTTCAAGGCCGGCCTTATGAAAAGCCTGATCCAGCTGGGAACGACCGGTAAAGCCAAATACATAAGTGACAATGGGATATTCAGCCAAATTTTGTAATGTCAGTTTATCTGCTTTGGCTAAAGGATGCTCAGCATTCACAATGACACTTCTGTTCCAGCGATAACAAGGCATCATTATAAGATTATCAAACAGCTCCAATGCTTCTGTGGCTATTGCAAAGTCGACTGTACCTTTGGATGCCAGTTCAGATATCTGTATTGGTGTCCCTTGGTGCATATGCAAAGAAACATCCGGATATAATTTAATAAAATCCTGAATGATGGTGGGTAATACATACCTTGCCTGAGTATGTGTCGTCGCAATAGATAAATTTCCATGACGTTTATCACTGAAATCATCAGCAACACGTTTGACGTTATCAATTTTATCCAATATTTCACCGGCTAACTCAATGATGACTTTGCCGGCTGGTGTCACTTCTGTGAGATGCTTGCCACTTCTTCTGAATATCTGGACTCCCAGTTCATCTTCCAACATCCGGATTTGTTTACTGATACCGGGTTGAGACGTAAAAAGGCTGTCTGCTGTGGCTGAGACGTTCAAACCATGATTAGCGACTTCCCATATATATTTAAGTTGCTGAAGCTTCATAGCATATATATATAAGTATTTATTATAAAAATATATACAATAATTCCTTTTCAGAATAGAAACCACCCTTTAAATTAGTCCGATTTACTGCAAAGACTAGAAACACTGCAATTTTAGGGTATATGGATTTTTTATTTATATTATCCGGCTTTATAGTCGGTTTTATTGTCGGAATGACCGGGGTTGGTGGCGGCTCACTAATGACTCCTATTCTGGTACTTGGTTTTGGCATCAAACCAGCCATCGCAGTTGGGACCGATCTTCTATATGCAGCTATTACTAAATCAGGCGGTGTATTTGTACATCACGCCAAAGGCAACATTCAGTGGAAAATAGTCGGTCTTTTGGCCACTGGGAGCATACCGGCCTCATTCATTTCTATTATCATAATTAAGGAACTGGACGCAGCCGGGATCAATTACGATAAATTGATCATGGCAACACTCAGCATAGCCCTGATCCTGACAGCCTTGTTTTTAATTCTTCGAGACCGCCTGCAACGGATTAGCAAAAGTGAAAAATTTGATGCGATAAAACTCATGCATCGCAAATGGCGTAAACCCATTACAATTTTCGCAGGTGTATTAATAGGCACATTAGTTACCCTTTCTTCAGTTGGTGCGGGAGTAATTGGTTCAGCCGTTTTATTTTTTCTTTATCCCAGACTTAAAGCAATTAAAATTGTCGCTACTGACATTGCCCATGCAATCCCTATTACAGCAATTGCAGGTTTAGGTCATGCTCATATCGGAACAGTAAACTACATACTATTGGGAAGTTTATTGATTGGTTCATTGCCTGGTATTTATCTTGGTAGTCATTTTGGTACCAGGTTACCAGATAGAGTAATGCGTCCTATACTGGCAACAATTCTTTTGGTAATAGGTGTTCGACTGGTTATATAAATGAAAAACCCTGTATTTTTACATACAGGGTTTGTGTTACTTTAACGGTTCTGTTTTAAACGTGATTTCGCCGATAATCTTCTATCATTAAAGACATCCTGTCTTTTAAAAAAAGTTTTTCTTTTTTCAGACTTTCAAGTACATCATCTTCAACACCAAGATTTCCTTCATTTGCTTCTTGCACCTTCTTTTTTATATTTCCATGCTTATCATAAAGTCTTTTAAAATCGTTACTTTCATTCAATAAAAATTTAACTATCTCCTGATCATTTTCAAACATATGTCCTCCCATCATGATGAAACCTGACCTGACTTCCTGCAATTCTCTTTACTTAACCATCAATATAAATTTAGACGAAATTTCCTGTTATCTCCAGCCAGCCCGAATTGATATAGTGTTATTAAATTGCCTGGTTCGTTAATAGCAAATCCAACCCTTTGATATTTATATGTTTATTTTTTATTTAAAAATTTTCTATTAAAAACTGATTTTTCTTTTTAAATTAACTCTAATATAAATAACCTAATACTATTTAGTAACTTATTGAGTGATCTGCTATTAAATTACAAAATGATGGTGCTATGAACTTTGATATTAAACGAATTTTAATTTTGACAAATGAATTGATCATTGCGAGCTGTTTAACAGTATTATGTTCAAGTGCCCTCGCAGATGACTTTGAACTCACTGAAATTGCTGATGGTGTATATATTCATCACGGTAAACATGTCAGCTTTGAAAACCCTGATCATGATGATATTGCGAATATTGGTTTTATCGTCGGTGATAAATGCGTTGCGATTATCGATACTGGTGGATCAATAAAGATCGGGGAATTACTTTATCAAGCAGTAAATAAAACGACTTCCAAACCTGTTTGTTATGTGATTAACACACATGTACATTTTGATCATTTGTTGGGTAATTATGCTTTCAAAGACTCA
>JBNLAL010000183.1:0-4108 GCA_050302115.1 Gammaproteobacteria bacterium
AGTTGTGTCATTTTCCGCGAAGCTCTTTGACCAAAGTGCCTCCATCTGTTCAACATCGCAATGTTTCAATGGTCCAGCACTTGCGCCAATCGATATCAGCGATAATATTGCTACTAAAAACAATGTCTTATATGTTTTCATGATTAATTACTCCTGTAATAGTTTAAATTTGTGCGTTGCAGTAAATATAGGTACGATGCATGAAAAGAAAAAGGTGCTTTTGGTTTATTAACTCATTCCAAATAGGAAATAATTAAAGAAAACAAAATGGATAGATTAACCAGTATGAAAGTCTTTGCCGCAGTTGCCCGGCTTGGAAGTTTCGCTGCAGCAGCCGAAGAGCTGGATATCTCAAATGCAATGTGTTCAAAATACATTCGCGATCTGGAAACCAGTCTCGATTCAAGATTATTAAATCGAACTACACGTCAACTCAGTTTAACTGAAGTGGGTAGTGCCTATCACAAAAAAGTTATCGACATACTTACGGAAATAGAGGATGCCGAACAATGTGTATCCGAAATGCAAAACCAACCCGTGGGTACCTTGCGTATAATGTCGGCACCATCATTTGGTTCGTTTCATCTGGCCCGCGCGATTAAAGGTTACAAAAAGAAATATCCAAAAGTTGCTATCGAATTATTCCTGTCAGATGACTTTGAACACATGGTAGATCTGGGAATGGATCTTGGCTTTCGTGTAAAAGACCTGGAAGATTCCAGTGTCGTTGCTTTAAAATTGTCTTCAAGCCGTTTGATTGTTTGTGCCTCACCGGAATACCTGGAAGAAAATGGTGTCCCGAAAACACCGGATGATTTAAAAGATCATGTTTGTATGTCGATGCTGGATAACCTTGTCTTTACTCCTCACTGGTCTTTTAATATTGATGGAGTTGAAAAAATCATTAATACCGACAGCAATTATTTAAAAGCCAATATGGCAGATTCACTCCGTGTTGCCGCGATTAATGGCAGCGGGCTGGTTCAACTTCCTTCTTATATGATTGGACTGGATATCCAGGCAGGCAGATTAAAACCGGTACTTGAAAAATACGAACCAAAACCTCTACCCATTAACCTTGTTTATGCGCACCGTAAACATATGTCCTTTAAGGTCAGAAGTTTTGTTGACTACATGAAAGATTTTTTTGAAGACCCACCCTATTGGGACAAATGGATGTTTGAGAAATAAAAATTGATTGTTTCTGTTTTAATTACTTAAACAACCGTTTAAAAAAGCCTTCCGGTTCGTTATCTTTTTTTGCCTTGCGTCTGAATAATTTTGGTTTGGCATTTCTTCCAGGTTGAGTATGCCGTACCAGGTCCATGGCATACAACTCAGCTTCTTCGGTAATGGATTTAATAGAAAACTCAACCAACTCAGTAGTGTTTTGCGTCGTCGTACAAGTAATCGTAATCTTGTTATCATGATTAAAAAAACGTAACAGTTTTTTTAATTCATTCCTGACTCGTGAATGTATCTTCCCGGGATCCACGTCAGTGCCTGCAGCACGGTCACCACTTAAGCCTTCTTTTCCATAATAACAATAAAAACCAATTGAATGAATTAACAACTTTCTTGCAGCTAAAAGATAGGCTGGGTCGACGTGGTTCACAAAATACGGATTACCAATACCTATAAACAGAATATCTATACACTCTGCCAATTCTTCATCCGGGATAAACAGGAACTCGGACTCAACCATGGAAATCCCGGTTACTGTTTTGTCAACACCCTGAATCTTGTTGTTATACTCATAAAGAATTGCAATAACATCTGTCAGTTTTTCCAGATTATAACTACCCAGGATACGGACGATTTTTCCATAACGGTCTATAGCTGCCACGATAATATCATGCAACTCTTCCAGCTCAGCCTTATGCATGCTTTTTAGCTTTTCGTGGGTAATGTTTTTCTTAACATTATCCAATGCCTCGGAAACATCATGCACATGCTGTTCGAGTATTTTGGCTTCCTGTTCCGTTAAACCAGACGTATCTTCCTTATCGGCAAAATCCTTGAGAATTTGCAAAGTAGGGACATGGTCACTTACCAATTCGTTATAAAGATCATAGCCTCCAAATAATTCAGCCTCGATATTAACTGTTCTCAGGTCGAGATCAGTTATCTCATCAAACTTATAAGGTTCCGCACTTTTCTTTTCATCTTCGGCAAGTTCTTTCGCAGTCTTTTTTTCCTGTTCCAGGATATGCAACACCCCTTTGACAAAGTCGAGTGTTACTTCAGGAAGTTTTTCAACCTCAATTTTTTCTCCCTTACCTACGCCCGCAATTGAACGCATATCAGGAAGCATTATGGAAGGTCGTGTTTTAAGCATAACGTGCTATTAATATTCTTAATAAATATTTTATGAGTATAAACAAAAAAATGAAGGTCGCTATCTATTAAAAGAAAAACTGGATGATATTGACGATATTAAATTAAGTAATCCTGTTTATTTGGCAAATATCATAAGAAAAATAAAACCCGCAATTAGAAGAAATGCGATAATCTTACCGTCCTTACCTCGTTCCCGCCCCCTTTTATAAATACCAACATCTTCATCTGAGATATTAATTTCTCCAGAATCATCTGCATTGTAACTATTATCTTCAATACTGTGATAAGAGTTACTCATATCATGGGAAAAACCTGCATCTTTAGAGGAATTATCTTCATTTGAACTTCCCCTATACTCATCAGGGAAGTCGGCATCAATATTTAATCTATTTAACAGTTCGCTATTTTCAAATTTGATGCCCAGCTTTTTTGCCAGTTCAATACGACGACGGAGATCAGAATTCAAAGATTTAACGGAATTAGATAAAAAAACACCATTCCTCATACTGTCACTTGAATCGTTAGACATTCTTTCATCCTTACTCGCTATATGTATGAATGTAACTACAACCTAAAAGTTTTACTCACACGATGCAAGGGCAAGGCCTGTTTAAATTATTGATTACAATAGAAACGATAAATAAATTGAATACGAAATAACGAAGTAGCGTTATTTTTTACCCAACAAATCTTTCAAATGTGCAAAGGGCCTACCTTTGGAATGTTCGTTTTCCAGTTCATTTTTAGCTTTCGTCACTTGTAGTTCAGCATCAAGATATTTTGCATGTTCATGGTCGTGACAATAAAGGCAAAGCAATTCCCAGTTACTACCATCGGCAGGATTATTGTCGTGATTGTGGTCTTTATGATGAACGGTTAGTTCGCTCAGGTTTTTTCTTGAAAATTCACGTTTACATTTACCGCAGACCCATGGAAAAAGTTTCAGTGCCTGTTCTCGATAGCCATGTCCTCTCGCCTCAGCATTCCGCTTGGAATCAGAAACAATTTTATCAAGCCTATTCATTAACCTTTACTCTATCCAACCATCCAAATTGAGCATATAAATTTCCATTATCATATTAAAATTATTAGTCCATTGTTCACTTCTGCCTAGCTCAAAATTAGCCCCAATTTTTGAAAAAAAAGAATATTTTTTCAAAAATATTTTATATTTATATAAATATCAATAACTTAAAAATGCCAAATTTTGTTGCACTGCAACAAAATATGTCTATAATATATACCAATCATTAAATAAATTATTGGAGAAAAAACATGAATATCTCATACGAACAATTTCTGGCTCCGGTTAAGGAATTGAATGAACTGACATTAAAAAGCATAGAAAAAATAGCTGCTGTTCAGGTTAAAGCCATTCAGGAAAATGCTGAAACCAGCATTGAATCATTGAAAGCATCTGCTGCTATCACAGACCTTGATTCACTGAATGAATATCTGCAAACCCAACTTGGTGTTGCTCAGTCTGTATCTGACAAAACCGTGAAGGATGCGCAGAAAATCGCCAAGCTGGCAGAGTCATATGCAAACAGTGTTCAGTCTATTGTAGAAAAGTCAGTACCTAAAGTTTAATACTAACTATTAAACAAAACGAAAAACCGCTCTTCGGAGCGGTTTTTTTTATCTCCACGGATGGAGTGTATGTCGCGAGAGGACACGACTGCATGGATGCAGGAGGTAGAGTGAAGCAGGAGCCAGAACCGAGGAAGTCCAAAGCGACGATGTACAGGGACGTAATGTATATCGGTTG
>JBNLAL010000184.1:0-4102 GCA_050302115.1 Gammaproteobacteria bacterium
GGTCAGCGAGATGGAGCAGGAAGGCGAGTATTTCGGCAATCACATCCATACGCTGCGAGCGCGTATCGGTCTGAAAGCCTTCATTCTCAAGGTTCAGCAATCCCTGCTGGGCAATGCGCCAGAGAATAAAGGCAGCGGCCCCGCCGACCTGTACTATCCACATTGGCTATCGATACTGGATGACACGTTCCTGGTGGTCGGAGAGTATAGCCTTCGGCGACGTATCAGCCTCTTCGACTTTTCAGGAAATTGCAAAAAGGTAATCCGATGCAAACACCCGGTCTACCATCCAACTGCTCTCAAAAACGGAAAAATAGCCTACATGACTTACCAGGAGATTCAGGGACAAAAAAAACAAAAAAACCTTATCATTATAAAAGACATCCACAGCGGTGTTGAACAAGAAATTGACGCCATCGTAACACCGGTAACAAACAGGATTCAACTTAAAAAGGGAAGCATGAGCATCGAAAATCAAAGAGGTGATGTTATGATCGGTGCAACAGAAAAAGGTAATCTCCTGGTTGGTGTATCAAACTCGCCTCACATCAAGATTTACTCCCTGGATGGCAGAATGCTAAAATCCTTTCGTTTAAACATAAAACCCATCCCGGTTACCGATACATATATTCAGACATTTAAGAGATTGCTGATTCAGCAAACAAATTCAAACCGACGCACAAAGTGGATGGCTAAAGTGTTGCAGAAAGCATCTTTTACAGATCTATTTGGAAAACATTTACCTCTATACCGTGATATTATCGTCGATTCAGAGGGAAATGTCCTGGTATTTAAATGGAATAAATGCCGGGAAAATTGCGTCAAAGTGTTCCAGGTTTACTCACCGGATGGCACCTTCATCTGTGAAACTAAAATTGATGAAGGAGATTTCGACTTCAACATTCAATACAATGGAAGAGATATACTATTTGTTAATGGTTTTATTTACGGGCTTTTTCAGATTAAAGACAGCGATGAAGTTTCTTTAAGGATTGTCAAAGTAGGACTGAGGCAATAACGCGATAGCAAAAGATGAAACATACACCATCTCTCCTTCATTGGTTACTGTTGGTAATGATATTAATGGCAAGCAGATGCAGATTCCAGTTATTCAGGATGAACGTGTTGACAATTTTTGGCAGATGATACATAATAGTTATGTGTTCAGTAACAAGCAGGAGGTATCCAGTGGGATATGGAGTCAGAGAACAAGTAATCGATTTAGTCAAGAGTCTTCCTGAAGAAGTAACGGTAGATGATATTATGCAAGAACTCTATTTTAAAATCCAGGTAGACAAAGGATTGACTGAATTGGACCAGGGCAAAGGAATCCCTCACCAGGATGTTAAAAACAGATTGTCTCGATGGCTCTCAAAATAGTTTGGTCGCCGAAGGCAGCAGAAAATCTTGAAGAAATTTGCCTCTATATTTCAAGAGATTCAGAGTATTACTCATCTCTTTTCGCCAAAAAGGTAATCGATATAATTGAATCCATCCCAAACTTTCCAAAAAGGGGGCGAATCGTGCCCGAGTATGGCGATGAAAACTTGAGAGAAAAAATTTATGGAGACTATCGCATTGTCTACCGTATTAAAGATGAATCGATTGAAATTGCGGCCATTTGTCACGGCAGCAGACTCCTTGAAAGTGTATTTGATTCCCAGCAATAGTCCCCTGCCCAGGACTCACCTTCCATCTTTATAGTTGTCATCATCATTGTAGTAGGAAAAAGAGGACAGACTAAAAATTCCCATCCTTTAATAACTGAATTTATCGATCATCTGCTCGGGCAACACCCGTGCAATGTAAAACTCCAACTTGTCTTTTACCGGACGGACCATTAAATTAAAGTGAAGGTAACTGGAAAAGTCCGTGTTCCAATAGACTGTTTTCAATTCACCCGTCATGGTGAGTTCGACTATTTCAAGTCTTGGGTAAAAAAGCGACACAAAGATACGATCACCCAGGACGCAAAAATCAGTAATCGAGGGGACGATGCCGGGGAAATTTTTTGTTTCCTGTATCTTGGTTTTGGCAACGATTACCGGGTATTTAATCTTGATTTGTCGGAGGAATTTGCCCTTCTTACTGTATTTCTCTATGATTGCCGGTACGGTCCTGGCAATGTAGATAGCTTCTTTGTCATCGATGCAAAGCTGAATACAGTCCGTCGTGGAGCTGCTCAGATATTGAGAGGTTTTTCCAAAGGAGTTTAAGAGTTTTCCCGTTTGATCCAGCACATCCACGATTGTTTTTTTCCTTCCCAATGAGACCGGCACACCGTAAATCAACCCGCTTTTATCCATAACAATGGTCTGATAGGCACGAAACGTACGGAAACTCTTGATGTATTTGCCCGTCTTATCCATAAACTGAATTCTGAGGTTCCCGGTTTCGGAAACCACCACCTGATCCTTCCACAAGACAATCGAGATCGGCAGGAACAGGTCTGAGGGTCCCTGGCCCCGTTGTCCAAACTGCCTTATGAATTTTCCCGACGAATCAAACACAAGAATCTTATGGCCCGCCTGATCCAACACATAAACCTCTCCATTCTCATCCATGGCAATATCGTGGGGATTTTTTGCGAATATGTTCCGGTCCACCTGATCGTCGGTGGGAAAAAAGCAGACCCGTTTGAGTTTTTGATTGTTTTCCGGTAATGGGTACATCTTCATATATTTCTGCCGCTGCGCCTCCGTACGGTACTTGGGCGGCAACGCATGAAGCAGATAAATACCTGCGAAAAATACGATAAAAGAAATCAGTAAACCTGTTCGTTTCATTTGTTCCTCTCTTTAATACGTTGATTGGTAGCAGCAAAAAAGTCATTAAAACATTTACAGCCACTGAACATGATGTTATAAATCTTTCCTGAACCGTCGGTAGTAAACAGGATATTATCCAATGTTTTCCGGTTAAACCGTTTGATCATGGAATCCCATTTTTCCAGGAACCGTCCCTCTGCAAACAGGATGGGAAAAGTGATGCCGGATTGAGAACGCAGCGCGTCGATATCCTGATCGGAATAGTGTGTATAGGAAATTGCCGTTACTCTGACGGTTCCCTTGTATTGGGAATGAATTTTCAGCAAATTATCGATGATTTTACCACCCCCGCACTGTTCACACAGGTTCACCGACAGGAAAAACAGGTGAAGCGCGCTCTTATCCTGTTGAACCACCTCCTTCACCTGGGCGAGCCATTCGACGTCCCGGAGATTCCCGGTATGATCGATAAACTCGGAGATATTGAAAAATTCATTCCACATAAGCTGGTAGAGTTTAAGTTTCGGACCATCCTCGTATCCCCTGGAATTTCTCCCGGCATCGATGATTCGCCCGGTGGCGTCACACAGAAACCAGGAACCAATGTTCCTGGGGGATCTGAACAGGGTGCGGTAGTGGTCATAGTTTTCACCGACAATATGAACCTTGTTCATATCGATGTTCATATTGTTTAATCGTTTGTCCGGGTGGTCGGTAAACAGGACAAATTCCAGATCTTCATCCTTAAAATCCGAATATACCTTGTTAAACAGATCATAGTCTTCCGAATCGATGGCGTTCACCAGTTGCAGGTACAAACGCTTACCTTTAAAGTCACTATTTTTGATACGTTGTCCGTTTAAACACTTCGCCTCAAATGCAGGTATTTCATGGCTGTGGCCTGCATGTGAATGGTGTGTTTTTTTGGGATTTGATTCAGACTTAAAGTAGTTGGCAATGTTAATTATAACGATAAGAACAATCATACCGATTATAATCTTCATTCCGCTGATTTTCATTAGTCACCTCTTCTCAGGGAGTGGATATTCCATAAAGATGAATATTCTTAAAATGTATCCTAACAGAATATTTAGCTTGAGTCAAGCGGTTCAAAAGTGAATTCTAGTTAAAATAACCCTTTGATTCTGAAATGAAGGCTGGAACATTTTTCTTCATAAATGATTCAAGGAAATGAAAAAGGTTGCAACGAATCAGGAGAGGGAGGAATAGGAAAAAGGGAACAGATAAGAAATTCCCATATCACCGGGACGGTAGTGTTCACACTCTATTTCATGCCCAGTTTTTGATGTTGTTCCAACAGGCTAAGCGCCTCG
>JBNLAL010000185.1:0-4088 GCA_050302115.1 Gammaproteobacteria bacterium
AAGGTTTCTTTCGCGAATAATGACGTCTTTAACAATTTCACCAACAACGTATGGCGCTATACCTTTACGGGTTGTTTCAACTTCAGGCAGTTCAGGCATAATATTAATTATTGATCTGGCGCAAACGAATCGTCATAAATGAAAGATAATATTAACAAAATGGATGCACCATTAATAAACAATAATGATTCAAACTATCATCTGAGTTCCGTCGACGATCTGTTTAAAACCTTTTCCGTCAGTAAACAGGGACTAAGTTCGGAAGATGCCGATTCCAGGTTAACTCAATATGGCAAGAATGAATTACGTGTCAGGAAAGAAGTCCCGGAAATAATCAGGTTTCTCTCACAGTTTAAAAACTTTTTTGCACAGCTTTTGATTGTTGGTAGCGCCCTGGCCCTTTTTGCTGAGCAACTGGATCCCGGTATGGGCAATCTTTACATTGCCATTGCCCTGTTTGGCGTTACGATTTTAAATGCCATCTTCACTTATATACAGCAATACCAGAGCGAAAAAATCATGGACAGTTTTCGCAAGATGATGCCGACAATGGTACGGGTGTTTCGTGATGGTGAAGAGATCGAGCTGGAAGCAGGGATGATTGTTCCCGGCGATATTATTCATTTAAGTGAGGGGGATAAAATCCCTGCCGATGGTCGCTTGCTTGAAAGCCATCTGTTACGTGTCGATATGAGTAGTTTGACTGGAGAGAGTGAAGCCATTCATCTTGATAGTCATCATCAACATGAAAACCAGTTGGAAAGTCATAACATGGTTTTTTCCGGTTCACTTGTGGAAAGTGGTGATGGCCTGGTTCTGGTTTGTGCTACAGGCATGAACACCCAGATTGGCAGGATCGTGCAACTCACCAAGGAAACCTCTGTTGTCGAAACACCTATAGGTAAAGAACTTAAATATTTTATTCGTATTATAAGCACGATCGCGATCATACTTGGGGTGCTTTTCTTTATTGTCAGTGTGGCAATTGGAAACGGGGCGATAGGCAGTTTGATCTTTGCCATCGGTATTATTGTTGCCAATGTCCCGGAGGGATTATTGCCCACGGTAACTCTTTCATTGGCCATGGCAAGTAAACGGATGGCACGTAAGAATGCCTTAATCAAAAACCTGGAGAGTGTAGAGACCCTGGGCAGCTCCACGGTGATCTGTACGGACAAAACCGGAACGCTGACACAAAATAAAATCAGCGTGAATACTGTTAGTTTTTTAAACGAAGATTTTAGTGCCAGAGATATAAAAACAGATCAACAAAACCTGGAACTGGCATGCAGGATAATGAGTTTATGTAATAACGCCCGCTTGAGTAATGGCAGTTACATTGGTGAATCAACGGAAGGTGCCTTGATTATTTTTGCCAATCAACATTTGCCGTTTACTGAATTAAAAGAGCATGAGCGTCTGACTGAAAAGCCGTTCGAGTCGTCGACTTTACACATGATAACCATCAATAAGAATCCTGGTAAAAACAGGAGTCAGGCCTATCTTAAGGGTGCACCGGAAGTAGTGTTAAATATGTGTGATCGTGTGTTGGATGGTGATAAAGAACGGCCACTTGATGAAACATGTCGTAAACAGCTATTGGAAAAGTTTAATCAGCTGGCTAACAGAGGTGAACGTGGTTTGGCGCTGGCCTGGCGTGAAACGGATGCAGATGAAATTGTAGAGGATTCGTATTTGTTTGTTGGCATTATTGGCATGCTGGATCCGCCACGACCGGAAGTGCCGGATGCTCTGGCGAAATGCCGCACGGCCGGTATCCGTGTCTTTATGATGACAGGTGATTACGGTCCTACGGCAGAAACCATCGGACGCGATATCGGTTTGTATACCGGTGATGGCAAGGTTATACAAGGTAGCGAGCTTGCTGAAATGGACGAGCTCACTCTGGATAATATTTTGAACGAAAAGGAATTGATATTTGCACGCATCTCACCGGAACAAAAATTACAGATCGTCCGGGCACTACAAAAGAAGAAAGAAATTGTTACCGTTACCGGTGACGGTGTTAACGATGCGCCGGCATTAAAGAATGCCGACATGGGTGTTGCCATGGGCATCATCGGTACCGATGTTGCCAAGGAAGCGAGTGATATGGTGTTGATGGATGATAATTTTGCAACGATCGTTTCGGCGATTGAAGAAGGCCGAACGATTTTTGACAATATTAAGAAATTTATTGCTTATATTTTGACCAGTAATATTCCCGAGATCACACCATTCATAGCCTATGTAGTATTGGATATCCCTTTGCCGCTTACTGTGGTATTGATTCTGGCAGTCGATCTGGGCACCGATCTTTTACCCGCCTTAGGATTGGGTGCAGAACATCCGGAAACCGATGTGATGCATAAACCTCCTCGCTCACAAGGCGAACGTTTATTAACTGGCACCTTGCTTTTTATGAGTTACGGTATCGTTGGCATGATGCAGGCAGCTGCAGGTTTTTTTAGCTTCTTTGTTGTTTTGTTTCATGGTGGTTGGGAATACGGTCAGGACCTGTCTAGTAATACCTTGTTATATCAACAGGCCACAATGGCATTTTTTGCTTCCGTGATCATTTGCCAGATCGCAGACGTGATCATTTGCCGAACGCGACGCCAAAGCTTGTTTACAGTTGGTTTTCTGAATAACCGTCTTATCCTCTTCGGAATCTTTACTGAATTAATGTTGGTGGGCTTAATCAGTTACACACCCTGGTGTAATCTTTTGTTTAATACAGCCCCGCTTGAATACTGGCACTATTTGTTAAGCGTACCTTTTGCAATATTGATTTTCGTGGGTGATGAAATAAGACGTGTCTTTGTCAGACGCGAGAATCAGTTTGTGTTGAAATGGTTAACCTGGTAAACAGATTACCCCAGTTTATTGAGCTCCAGTGCAGGCGTATCTGTATTTTCCGGTTTAATGTTTTCATGTAATAACAACCTGCGTGCGTCATCACTGCCCATATGGTATTCAATGCCAAGGTCTTTACGACCAAGCACCAGGTGAGGCGTTGTTTTTACAATGACAAATATCACTGTTTCGTTATTTTTTGTTTTAACCTTGATTAATGATTCTGTTTCAGGTGCTTCATAAAGACTAACGGATATGGCCAAAGCATCCTGCCAACTGAACGCGATGCTTTGCAGGTCATCCGGTTTGATATCCAGAGGGGTTTGCATTTGCCAGCCGCTATCTGTTTTTTCTATTTTATTGTCCGGAAACTCTATCGATGTAATTTCGGTGCCTTCTTTCAATAATTTTGAATCAGCAAAAAAAGCGGCGTTTGTCATCAGTTGTTGATATAAAAAATCATTTACCAGGTGAATTTTGTTTTCAAATAGAACGTAACGGCGTTGATCAATGGCGTCGGTATTACCAAATTGAAACTCATGGTTATCCAGCTTCATAATAATTTTGGGGTCGTCCAGTTCAAAGCGGGAGAGATCAATTTCGTCAGGGTTTAAACTGCCATGCGATTCAACCTGTAACATGCGTAGCATGGCATTAATGCGAGATACATTTGCCCTGAACTGCATAGGTGACTGCATGTACCAGTCATCTCCTTTTTTTTCAAAACTGAAATTTTTCAGGTCTTTACGCTCAACATCTATTTTCATAATGGTCGATGCATCAATGTTGGTAAGATGCTTAACTTCCGAAACTGTTTGTTTATCGGACCAGGATATATATATCGATAAAATAATGATGGCAGCAAACAGGCCGATGTTGATCCAGATTCGTTTATTCACGTTATTTTTTCTTGCGTCTGATTCCAATCGATATGCCGATTACAATCAAAGCAGCAGGCAAGATAAAAAGAAAACCAATACCAATAACACCTAACGCTGTTGCGGACATATCCAGTTGTATATCGCCAGCCACTTTTGGGGGAATGGGAATAAACTCATCATCACTACTTAACCAGTTTATTATTCTGGTGCCCAGCTCATTGTTGCCACTATTAGCCAAATAGGTGTTAGATAAAAAATCACCATCGCTAACGATCACAATACGCTGTTGTTTGGTAACCAGTTCTTCCCCTTCTTCCACATCAACGTTGCGTTCCAGGCTAAGCCCCAGGG
>JBNLAL010000186.1:0-4041 GCA_050302115.1 Gammaproteobacteria bacterium
GACGGATATCAATGGCGAATTTGAAAACGGCGTTTTTCTGCAGATGGAACTAAAAGGACTGGCAGGAATCGGTCAAAAAACAGTAGACTTTCTTAAACAGCAAATCCCCGGTTATCAGAGTGAATTTTAGTTTTTTTAAATTTAGACCCCAACATCTACTGTTGGGGTGGCTTATCTTGTTGTCTTTTCAATCCCAGACTTTTGCTTATGTTCCACTGGATCGCATAGTCGCAATCGTTAATGAAGACGTGATTATGTACAGTGAACTTGAAGCAAGAATGAGAAGAGTACAAGGTCAAATGGAACAGCAAGGAGTTCGACTTCCCCCAAGACCTGTTCTGGAAAGACAAGTGTTGGATAGTCTGATTCAAAACCGTATTCAATTACAACTTGCTGAAAGATCTGGAATTCGAGTTGATGACGAAATGCTTAATCGGGCAATAAGTAATATTGCTGCAGAAAACCAGGTCAGCTTGACCCAGTTCAGGGAAATCCTTGAAAAAGATGGCTTTAGTTATGAACAATTTCGGGAAGATATTAGAAACGAAATTACATTGACCCAGTTAAGGAAAAGACAGGTTGAAAATAGAATTATTGTTACGGAACGGGAAATCGACAATTTTCTTGCAAACCAGGAATTTCAGGGAAACCTTCAAACAGAAATTAGAATTTCGCATATGTTGTTTTCCTTGCCTGAAGGTGCCACCGAAGAGGAAATAAGTCAGGTGCGAGAAATGGCGAATAGCGTTCGTAACGATTTATTAGCTGGCGCAGATTTTGCGGAACTGGCTAATACGGTTTCTGATGGTCAAAACGCAGCTAATGGGGGGGACCTCGGATGGCGTAAAAGCGATGAGATTCCAACGTTATTTAGTGATTACATCCCCGATATGGCCAAAGGAGATATCAGCGAATTGATACAAAGCCCAAGTGGCTTCCATATCATTAAAATCACGGATGTCAAAAGTGACGAACAGAGTATTGTAGAACAAACTCACGCACGCCATATCTTAATCAGAACAGATGAATTAACGTCAGATGATCAGGCTCGTGAGAAGCTGGAACAACTATTATTAAGAATTAAAAACGGTGATGATTTCGGGTTATTGGCTAAAGGAAACTCGGATGATTCCGTAAGTGCAATAAATGGCGGAGATTTAGGCTGGAGAAGCCCGGGCGAATTGGTACCTGAATTTCAACGAGAGATGGATTCCCTACAACCGGGAGAAATAAGCAAACCATTTAAATCGAGCTTTGGTTGGCACATTGTTCAGGTACTTGAGCGACGTCAACATGATAATACAGAATCTGTAAAACGAGGTAAGGCAAGAGCAATCATTCATAAAAGAAAGCTTGATGAAGCTATGCAAAACTGGGCAAGAGAACTTCGTGACGAGGCCTATGTTGAGTACCGTCTTGATGACATCTGATAAAAAAAAACCGCGTATATTAGTTACAAGTGGAGAACCCGCTGGCATCGGCCCCGAACTGGTGCTAAAACTCTGTCACCTTAAACCTGAATGTGATATTACGATAGTTGGCGATCCTGACTTATTAAGTGATAGAGCTCGATTATTATCAGTAAGTGATAAGAATATAAATTTCTTGCCGATTAAATTACGAACCCCAGTCAACCCAGGAAAACTGGACGCTTCTAATGCAGAGTACGTTCTGGAAATGTTGGGTACTGCGTGTCGTGCCTGTTTGAATGACGAATACGATGCATTGGTGACAGCACCAATACAAAAATCGGTAATTAACGATGCGGGAATACCCTTTACCGGACATACTGAATATCTTGCAGAAAAATGTAATAACGCCTTTCCCGTTATGTTACTTGCCTGCCCTAATCTACGTGTTGCCTTGGTGACAACACATTTACCCTTACGTAAAGTACCTGATGCCATTACAAAGGAAAAACTGGAACACGTTTTGCGCATTGTGATTGATGATTTGCAAAATCGCTTTGGCATTGAGGAACCTGTCGTCAGAATTTGTGGCTTAAATCCACATGCCGGTGAAAATGGTCATTTGGGTAACGAAGAACAGGAGATAATTATCCCTGTCATTAGTGATTTTCGTGACAGAGGGTTTAATGTTTCGGGCCCTTATCCAGCCGATACAACTTTTCAACCTGAACAGAGAGAAACAACAGACGTCTTTGTTTGTATGTATCATGATCAAGGCCTGCCTGTATTAAAAACGCTGGGCTTTGGTGAGGCTGTTAATATTACTTTAGGGCTACCTATTATTCGAACTTCGGTTGATCATGGCACTGCCCTGGAATTGGCTGGTACGGGAAAAGCGAATTGTAATAGTTTGTTAGCTGCAGTCGAAATGGCTGAAGAAATAGTTTTTTATCAAAACCGAAAAAAACAGAACTTAATAAATATTTAGCGCGATATTCTTGATGAACGAAGACAATCATCATGCAAGAAAACGTTTCGGGCAAAACTTTCTGCATGACCCAATCATTATTGAAAAAATTATTGAAGCAATTAATCCTCAGGAAAATGATCGCATTATTGAAATTGGTCCCGGCAAAGGTGCGCTAACTAAGCATTTATTAAATAAGGTAAAACACCTTGATGTTATTGAACTGGATCGTGATCTTGCAAAGTCACTTTATGAAAGATTGGACTGTTCTGAAAATAAATTAACTATTCATCAACAAGACGTTCTTAAGGTGGATTTTTCGAAATTCGAAGATACTAATCTTCGTATAATTGGAAACTTACCCTATAACATTAGTACACCACTTCTTTTTCATTTGCTTAAATTTTCAAATCGAATTCATGACATGATCTTCATGTTACAGAAAGAAGTTGTTGACCGTATATGTGCAAGTAATAGTAACAAGAAATATGGACGACTATCGGTAATGTTACAATATTATTGTCAGGTTCAATATTTGTTTACAGTAAAGCCTGGTGCCTTCAAACCTGCTCCTAAAGTTGATTCTGCAATTATCAAATTAACTCCATATGAAAATCACACATTGGCAGCAAACAATATCGAGACTTTTTCAACTATCGTTAAGATGGCCTTCTCACAGCGACGTAAAACAATAAGAAACACATTAAAAAGTTTTTTTACAGATAACGATTTAGAAAAAGTTGGTATTTCGTCAGAAATACGTGCCGAAAACCTGAGTGTGAGCGATTTTGTAAAGCTTACAAATTACTACGAAGACATAAAAAACAACACCTTATAAATTGTGGATAAGTCTGTGCGTTATTCTTTGTCAAATATACGACAAATTTTCAAAATTTAATCCCGGTTAATACAATAAATTCTTAGTTTTTTATTTAAATTCAAGTATATACAACTATTTTAAAGCCTTTCAAAGCAGATAAATGATATTTAAGACAAAGTAGGCTTCATATGGACGAAACTGTGTATAAAAGTCATTTACACTTGATTATTCAGGTAAGTAATTACATACATTCTCTAATATTCATTAGCATTGGTTTATACTCTTGCACCACTTAAAATAAATATAAAAAATTGAACGCCTTTCTAAAAACAATTCACCAGAAAATAGATTGCCTAACAGAATATACGGGGCGGCTGGTTTCGTGGTTGGTCATCCTATTAGTTATTTTGGTCGGCTATGACGTCTTTATGCGTTATGTTTTTCAAAGTGGTTCCATTGGTCTGCAAGAAATGGAATGGCACCTTTTTTCGATCATTTTTCTTATAGGTGGTGCATATACCCTGAAACATGACGATCATGTTCGTCTTGATATTCTTTATCGCAGCCATGTTATTTCTGATAAACATCGGGCATGGATAGATGTTTTTGGCTCACTTTTTATTTTGCTCCCCTTTTGTATTCTTATCATCGTTAGTGCCATACCTTTTATTTCCCAGGCATACATACATAACGAGGCATCTCCCGATCCGGGAGGTTTACCGGCCCGCTGGTTTATCAAATCAATGATTATTGTCAGTTTTATCCTGCTTCTAATTCAAGCCATTGCAGAGGTCCTGAAAAAAATATCTATCGCGCTGGGAAAACAAGAATGACAATCTGGATCA